>JAEYYE010000312.1 GCA_023430945.1 Bacteroidota bacterium | reverse complement strand
CGCTGGAAGATGCCGCCTACGATCCCGCGCAATTCGCAGGACTCATCGGTGTATACGCAGGAATCGGCAACTACACCTACTACACCCGCAACGTGCTCGGTCACCCGGAGCTCATCGAACAGGTGGGCGATTTCCAGGTGATGACCGCCAACGAGAAGGACTACATCGCCACGCGCCTCGCCTTCGAATTCGATCTGCGTGGACCCGCGCTCAGCATCCACACCGCCTGCAGCACCTCGCTGGTGGCGATCGCACAAGCCTTCAAAGCACTGCGCGAAGGTGATTGCGACATGGCACTGGCTGGAGGCATCGCTATCACGGTGCCCATCAACAGCGGCATCGTGTACAACGAAGGCGGCATGTACAGCCCCGACGGCAGCACCCGCACTTTCGATGCTGAAGGCAAAGGCACCAGCTTCAGCGATGGCGTGGGCATTGTGGTACTGAAGCGCCTAGATGATGCCGAGCGCGACAACGACCACATCTACGCGGTGATCAAGGGTGCCGCCCTCAATAATGATGGCAGTGACAAGGCCTCGTTCACCGCACCCAGCGTGCGTGGACAGGCCGAAGTGATCGCCATGGCACAGGCCGATGCAGGCATCACACCCGACCAGATCGGATATGTGGAAGCGCACGGAACGGCAACACCGTTGGGAGATCCGATCGAGGTGGAGGCTTTGACATTGGCATTCGCCAATGGCCGGGCCGCCGTAGGGGCGGATGATCATCCGCCCGCGAATGGTAATGGGCCCGCGCACCAATGGTGCGCCATTGGATCCATCAAATCCAACATCGGGCACCTTACTGCTGGTGCAGGCGTGGCAGGCGTGATCAAGACCGCGCTGGCCTTGAAGGAGGAAAAGATCCCGGCGAGCATCGGATTCGAAAAGCCGAATCCGGCGATCGATTTCGCCAATTCGCCATTCCGTGTCGCAGCGGATACGATCGAATGGAAACGGGTAGAGAAACCGCGCTACGCGGGCGTTTCATCTTTTGGTGTGGGTGGAACGAACGCCCACGTCATCCTGTCGGAGCCGCCGGTTCGAAAGGGATCGAGTGCGTCACGCGGGAAGCAACTGTTGCTCCTCAGCGCGAAAAGCCGCACATCGCTCGATGCGATGACGGAGAACCTCCGCGCTTACCTCGAAACGCATCCGGAAACACCTTTGGCCGATGTCGCATACACCTTGCAGGTAGGCCGTCGAGCATTCAAACACCGCCGCCTGATCGTTGGTGGTTCGCATCAGGAAGTGATCGATGCGATCGCTTCGAAGGACACCAACCTGATCGGCACCCGCGAACTGCACGAGACCGCTCCCGGCGTGGTGTTCATGTTCCCCGGACAGGGATCGCAGTACGTGAACATGGGCCGCGATCTGCACGCGAGCGAGCCCGTCTTCAAATCCGAATTCGATCGGTGCTGCGAATTGTTCAGCAAGGAACTCGGTACCGATCTCAAGGCCATCATCTTCCCTGCCGCGGGCGAAGAAGAGAAGGCCGCCGATCAACTGAAACAGACGGTCTACACACAGGCCTCGCTGTTCACCATGCACTACAGCCTCGCGAAGCTGTGGATGCACTGGGGCATCAAGCCGGATGCGATGTTGGGCCACAGCATCGGTGAGTTCGCCGCAGCTTGTCTGGCCGGCGTGTACTCGCTGGAAGATGCCGTGAAACTCGTGGCCAACCGCGGCCGCATGATGCAGGAACTGCCCGGCGGAAGCATGCTTAGCATCCGCGCAGCGGAAGAGGATGTAGCCGGCCGATTGCCGGAAGGATGCAGCATTGCCGCCAACAATGGACCGCAGTTGTGCGTGGCCAGTGGCCCGCATGATGCGATCGCGAAACTGCAGGCCGAACTGGAGAAGGATGAGATCCAGTGCAAGCTCCTCGTCACCAGCCATGCCTTCCACAGTCCCATGATGGACCCGATCGTGGAGCCGTACCGCAAGGTGGTGGAAAGCGTGAAGCTGAACGCGCCGCGCATCCCGATCATCAGCACGGTGACGGCGCGGTGGATGAAGGATGATGAAGCGACCTCGCCCGAGTACTGGAGCAAACACCTCCGTGCCACCGTACGATTCGCGCAGGCGGTGAAGTTCGCGTGGCAGGAGGCCGATAACGTGATGCTGGAGGTCGGTCCGCGCACCACCGCTACAACACTTGCCCGCCAGCAAAGCACTGACAACAAGAAACAGGTCGCAGTGTCTTCGCTCGGTGATTCCGCCGGTGATGGAAAGGAACTCACGCAGCTCCTGAAGGCTGTTGGCGGACTCTGGCAGAGCGGAATCACGATCGACTGGAACAGTTTCTACGAGCGTGAACAACGACAGCGCGTGTCGTTGCCGACGTACGCCTTCGATCGCGTGCGTCATTGGGTGGATCCAGTGGCCGCACACGGACGCGTACCGGCCATGGCCGCCAGTGCCACCGGCGATCAACCCGATGCGCTCCACACCCTCAGCGATGGCGCAGCCGCAGCGGCATCACCCAAGGAGGCGTTGATCGCGCGCATCAAGGCATTGCTGGAGGAAAGCTCCGGCCTCGAACT
>JAEYYE010000262.1 GCA_023430945.1 Bacteroidota bacterium | reverse complement strand
AGGTAACGCTGCGTATTACCGGGGAACCCGAAGATCATCGCGAAATCGCCTTCCTTCACGCCCTCCAGGCTGATCGGCAGGACATGGCGCGGCTTGAACGGAACATTGGAATTCGAGGGCTCGGCCGGCTTGTTATCGGCATTGGCATAGATCCGGAAGATCGAGAAATCGCCAGTGTGCCGTGGCCACACCCAGTTATCGGTATCGCCACCGAACTTTCCGATCCCACTCGGCGGAGCACCTACCAAACGCACATCGTTGAACGTTTCGGTAACGATCAGGAAATACGAATTCCCATAGTTGAACGGTTTCACCGATGCGTTGTAATGCGTTCCATCCGTCGCACTTTTCACGATCGGAGCAGAAAGCTTGGTGACCATTTCGCGCCGTTGCGCTTCGCTCAAATTCGCATCGAGCGAAGGAAGGATCTGATCGGTGACATCTTCCATGCGGATGATGAACGTCGCCGACAATCCGGGATTCTTCAATTCCGAAGTGTGATCCTTCGCCCAGAAACCGTTCTTGAGATAGTCGTTCTCGATCGAGGAGTGGTTGGCGATCTGCCCGAAACCGCAGTGATGGTTGGTGAGGATCAGTCCATCCGATCCGATCACTTCCGCCGTGCAACCGCCACCGAAAAGCACCACCGCATCCTTGATGCTTCCGTTGTTAAGGCTGTAGATCTGCTCCGCAGTGATCTGCATGCCGGCGGTTTGCATGTTCCCTTCGATGCTTTTAAGCAGGGTGGGCAGCCACATGCCTTCGTAGGCGTGCAGCAGTGAAGAGATGCAGACAAGCAGGCTGGCCAGCGAGATCCGAGGAAATTTCATGTCGTTGATCGGTCGGTGTTGAAGGCCGCAATTTACGGATCGCTCCAAGGGTGATCGTGTTCAGGCGGAACGTTCGGCCCTCATGTGCGTTGTGGAAGCAACTCCCCTTGCAGGCCGCCGATCGGAAAGTTCGCGCACTGCAAGCCGCGCCGATCAGCGGATCGCATCTTCTTGCACGAACATTGGAGCGGATCGGAAAAAGATCCAATGGCCGACCTGGATACGAATGCCGAAAGGAAAGGAATGCGACCAAGCGCGGCATGGTTGATCGCGGCGGTATTGATCGTGCTGGCTGTGATCATGTTCACCCGCGATAACGATCAGGTGGACGACAAACGCGAACCTTCACCCACACCCACGAACGAGAACGTGCACGAGATCGCACCATGACATCATTGAAAAAAGCCTGAAATGAAATACCTGATCGGATTATTGCCCCTGATCGTGGCCGGTTGCGGCGGCGATCGCGACCCCGAATGGAAAGGTGATCAAGTGGAAGGTGTTGCCGTGACCGAAGAAGCTGTGGTGCTGGAACCCGTGGTTGTCGATACAACGAACACCGTAGCGGCCGATACCACCAAACACTCCAACGATCGATTCCGGAATGTTACCGTAACGACCATTGGCGAGAAGGAATTTCGTATCCAGGGCGAAGCTCAGGTGTTCGAGGCGAACATCTCCTGGGTGATCGAAGATGGACACAATGTGCTGAAGGAAGGGCACGAGACCACTTCAGCGGGCGCACCCGAGTGGGGAAAATTCGACTTCACTGTGAAAGCGGAGAAAGAGCGCGAGAATTCCACACTGCACCTCATCCTGTTCGAAGGAAGCCCGAAGGACGGAAGCCGCACGCACGAACTCCCGATCCTGCTTTACTGAGGAATTCGATCGGAATGGATCACTCCGATCCCTTCCCGTTCTCCTCTTTATGCTCCTCTTCCTTGTGGATGTTCTTCGCTGAACCGAAGTACTTGCCCGAGCCCAGTTCCGAAGGCATGCCGTAAGCTACATCCGTGGGGTTCTCCTCCTGCTTTGCAGCACGCACCGCACGATCGTATAATTTCTTGGCCGCTAAGCGCTTGCGCCGAGCATTGGCCTGACTATCGTTCGCCATTTTCCTTGGATTATTGGATGAAATTAATACTGATCAGCGGCGCATCTTGTTGATCAGGAAGCCTATCAAGGCGACCACCAGCACGACCACGATGATCCCAGACCAGACGCCTGCCTCGAAAATGTCCCCGATCGCCGAGCAACTGCAGAGCCCGACGGTGAGAAGAACGAATAAGATGGGAAGGAATGAACGCTGTATCATTTTGATCTGATTTGCCTGAATGTAACAGAGGTCGTGCCGATCGGAAATGTTAAGAATGGATGGGACCGATCCGCGCATCGATCCGGTTGATGATCTTCGCGGCCCGCTATGAAGAAGATCGCCGAAAGCCGCAAGCTGCTGGGTGCCACGAGCGCCACCACGTTGAAGGAATTGAACACGCTCTACCGCAACCTGATCAAGCTGAACCATCCGGACAAATTCCAGGATGAGAAATTGAAACTCGAGGCCGAAGAGAACAGCCAGAAGGTGATCAACGCATACAAATTCCTCGAAAGCATCCACCCGGAAACGCACAAGCTCAACGCGGAGGAGTTCGAAAAGACAGTGACCAGCAACATCACCGACTGGCATTACCGATCGATGACGTTGCACATCACATTCGGCGATGGAAGCGTGTATGAATTCTATGGCGTAACACCGAACGTGTTCAACAAATTCGTCAATACCAACGGGAATACGCGCTTTGCGCGCAGGCATATCATTGGCGCTTATCCGCACCGGAAGGTGAGCGGGCCGAAGGTGAAGGAATAAAAAAACCCGGCCGACCGGCCGGGCTTTTTTCAATCGATGACCAAGTCTTAATTCACCTTTACAGCTTTCTTCACGATCGGTTCGCCATCGAGAAGAAGCGTCACGTAATATATGCCTGCGCTTAGATCGGCGGTCTGCCAGTCGTATTGGTACTGGCCGGCTTCCATTTGGGCTTCGTGCAAGACGCGCAGTTGCTTGCCATCGCTGCTGTTGGCCATTAGTTGCATACGACCATTGCGCTCCAGGTTGTAGTATACCGTTGTTTGCTCATTGAACGGTTTTGGCTGGATGCGCAGATTGCGATTGCCTTGCGGATCATCGAGACCGATACCATTCTCGATCAGATCACGTGTGCCGCCGTCAGGATTTTGGCAGCAGGCGGCAAGGAGTTGCTCGAGTTGGTCCATGCGGGTGCGCAGTTCCTGCATTTCTTCGGCGGCGGATTGAGCCGCAGCGACTTCTTCGGTGAGGGCTGCGATCTCAGCTTGTTGTTCCTCTATGGTGACTTGCTGCTCTTTATGACCGGCGATCAATACAGGAATGAGACCTATATAATTAACCATCTTGTATTCCTGCTCCACTGCAAGAATATTACCCATGGAATCAGTGAGTTCGGGAATAACCGTTGTTCGCACAAGTTCAGGCAATACCTCTTCAAGCTCCTGAGCGATCAAACCCATCTGTGGTCCTTGCGGTAAT
>JAEYYE010000203.1 GCA_023430945.1 Bacteroidota bacterium | reverse complement strand
TCCTGATGCTGTGCGTGATGTCGAAGACCACAGGATAGCCGGTCTGACGCAGATGGTAGAACGCCCGCGGATCGACCACCAGATCGTTATAGCCGAGCACGAAGCCGCGTTCGGTGAGGATGATCTTGTTGTTGCCAACGCTTTCGATCTTCTTCACCGGCTTGATCATGCTGTCCGGCGCAAGGAATTGCCCGTGTTTCAGGTTGATCACCGCTCCGGTCTTCGCAGCTTCCGTCACCAGCGTGGTCTGCATGCAGAGGTACGCCGGGATCTGAAGCACATCGCAAACTTCCGCCGCAGCCTTCACCTGATCGGGATAATGCACATCGGTGAGCAGCGGAAAGCCGAACTCCTTCTTCACTTTTTCGAGGATCCGCAAGCCGTTGTCCATGCCCGGCCCCATGTAGAACTCCACGCTGCTGCGGTTGTCCTTCATGAAGCTGCTCTTGTAGATCACCGGCACTTTGGTGCGATCGCTCACTTCGCGCAGCTTTTCCGCCGTGCGCATCATGATCGCTTCATCTTCGATCACGCACGGACCGCTGATCAGGAACAGCTGATCGGCGCCACAATCGATGTTACCTACACGAACGTTTCGCGTCATACCAGAACAGATCGAAGGTTTGCCAAAGGGCGCAAAGTTAGCCGTGCAGGTTGAAGCGGTTCATTCCACCGATAGCTTCAGGTGCTCAGTACCATCCAGGTAGCCGACCAACAGGTCGCTTTTCTCCAGTTTGCCAACGCCAGCGGGCGTTCCAGTAAACAAAAGATCGCCGCGCTCCAGCGTTATGAAGCGGCTCACATATTCGATCAGCGCAGCGGGGGAGTGGATCATTTCCGCAGCCGTGGCTTGTTGAACGATCGTACCATTCTTTTCAAGTCGGAAGGCGATCGATGAAATATCCTTTGGGATCTCCATGAACCAGTCTCCGATCACCGCCGAACCATCGAATGCCTTTGCCTTTTCCCATGGAAGCCCTTTCTTCTTGAACTCGTCCTGAATGTCGCGAGCTGTTAGATCGAGTCCGATGTTGTATCGATCGACGACATGGGAAAGTTTCTTCACCGGTTGGCCGGACCATGAATTCTTGATCTGGAAGATCAGCTCCAATTCATAATGGATGTTGTTGCTCCATTCAGGGATCTTGAACGGAGCGTTGCGATCATGGATCGCAGTTTCGGGCTTCAGGAAGAAGACCGGCTCCTCCGGGATCGAATTACCCAATTCCTTCGCGTGCGCTGCGTAGTTGCGACCGATGCAGACGATCTTCATCCGTTCAAGCCTCCACTTGCGCGAGCGCGTTGCGCATGATCGAAAGCGTGGTGCCCGGCAGTTCCGCTTTCGTCATGAGCCATTGCAGGTAGCCGGGATCCGATCGGCCGATGTTCTCAAGGCTCCAGCCTTTGTATTTGCCGAACGAAAGACAGATCGCACCCGATCCATCGAATTGAAGCTTGCCTGCAGGATCTGGGGTCCGATCGCGATCGCCGCTCATCTCAGCGAGCGCCTCCACCCGATCCTGCATGCGATCGGGATAGCGATCGAGCTGCGCGAGCAGGACATCCGCTGTGGCATGAACATCGGCCAATGCATCGTGCGCATCGGCATGCTCGCGATCGCAGTAGAATTTCAGCGCAGCTTCCAGGTTGCGCGGTTCCATGCGGTGGTACAACCGCTGCACGTCCACGATCCGCGAAGCACTATGATCCCATTCGAAGCCTACGCGAAAAAGTTCTTCAGCAAGAAAAGGAACATCGAAACGGATGCAGTTGAATCCACCGAGATCGCAGCCTTCCAGTTGTGAGATGATCACATCGGCGATCTGCTCCAACGTTGGCTGGCCGAATACATCGGCGTCGGTGATGCCATGGATCGCGGTCGCTTCCTTCGGGATCGGCATCTGTGGATCCACGAGGCTTTCCCAGCTGATCCGAGATCCATCGGGCAGAAGCGTTACGATGCCGATCTGCACGATCCGGTCACGGCCGATACGGATGCCGGTCGTTTCAAGATCGAAGAACGCGAGCGGCTTTTCGAGGTTCAGGCGCATGGGCTGAAGGTATATGAACAGGAACCCCGGCGCGAAGCCGGGGTCCATCAAGTTCTTCACAAGCCGACCGGCCTACCTCACCTTGAGCGTAACATACTGGAACTTCCCGTATTTCTCGGTGTTCTGGTAGTCGCCGGCATACTTCGGACCCTGCACTTTGTTGTTGACAGCCTCGAGCTTCAGCAAAGAAGCATCCTTGCCGCGGGCTTTCACCGCATCCACCAATCGCTTCTTCGCTTCATCCATGCGCTCGCGGCTCAGCACTTCATTGCTTCCGAAGGTGCGCGTGGGAACTTTTGAAGCGCTTGCTTCGATCACCACGTTCGCCTGTCCGTTGCTATCGATCAGCCCGATCACCTTGTCGATGAAGGCTGTCCAGCGGGCATCGCTCTGGTCGATGTCCTTCATGTTGTACCCGAACTGTTTGGTGAATTCATCCACATACTTCGCATCGGGCGTGGTGCGTGGTGGCGCGGTCTTCTTCTCTTCGTCCGTGAGCGGATCTTTCCCGATCGGAGCGGTGGGATCCTTCACCGGCTCGCCTTTTTCCTTTTTGCCGGGAGGTGATCCAGGTGGCAGGTCCACGATGCTCGCGGGATCAGCGAGGGAAACAGGATTGAGGTAGATCTCCTTGTTGATCTCCTGGTAGGCGCTTTCACACTCCACGAAGATGTCCTCGGTGTGGATCGTCTTATCGTTCACCCGGTAATCCAGGTTGTATTCGCGACACGGTGGAAGGATCGCAACGTACACGCCATCGCGCTGGCGCGGTTTGTAGGATCGCACTTCGCCAGTGGTCTTGTCGGTAACGTACAGGATCGTGGAAGGCGGAAGCGATTCGCCGGGAGGGGGAATAATGAAACCTTTCAAGACCGTAAGTCCTTCGGATTCCATTTCGGATGGCAGATCCACGAAGTAGATGTCCTTCTCGCCATGGCCCCCCATCTGATCGGAGCTGAAATAACCGCGCCGTCCATCGGCGGTGGTGATGAAGAACACATCGTCATCCGAAGTGTTCAATGGATAGCCGAGGTTCTGCGGCACGCTCCACGTACCATCCTCCTGGAGCTCCGAAGTGAAGATGTCGAACCCGCCCATGGAATTGTGGCCCACCGAACTGAAGTAGATGGTGCGCCCATTGGGGTGGATGAAGACACCATCTTCATCCCAATTGGTATTGATCGTGGTGCCCAGGTTCTGGGCCTTGCTCCATTCACCGTTGGGCAGGCGCACCACACGATAGATGTCGCGGCCGCCCGATCCTCCTTTCCGGTCGCTAACGAAATAGAAAGTGTTGCCATCGGCGGTGAGCGCGCCGTGGGTCTCCCATGATTTGGTGTTGATGTCCGATCCCATCAGCACCGGATCGCTCCACAGTTCACCTACGAGTTTGCTTTCGTAGATGTTGCCATCACCTTCATCCGATCGGTAGATGAAGAGCGTCTGCCCATCTGCTGAAACGTTGATCGAGGCCATGTGGCCCTGATCGGGATTGATGTTGAGCAATTCGGGCGCCTGCCAGTTCCCTTCACGGTCCTTGTAGCTCACGTAGATGTTCTCGAACGGAGCGCCGGTGATGATATCGATCACGTTCTTGTTCGAACTATCCGGGCGGATCCTGCGGGAAGTGAAGAAAAGCGCGTTCCCATCAACGGAGAGTACGGGGGAGAAGTCGGCCCCTTCGTTGTTGATCACCTTGCCGGCGTTCGAGACCTGGTAGGGTAGCGGTTGGGCGCGCAACGTGCGCGCATTGGCGGTCTGTTCCTTGCCACGCACTGCGAGCGGGCGCAGCACATGCCGTTCATCCACGCCATCGATGAATTTCTGGTAATTCTGATCGGCCTTGTCGAACTGGTTGTTGAGGTGGTAGGCTTTTGCGAGGTAATAATCCACTTCAGCCGGTGCGTTGCGTTCCTGCGGATCGAAGGGATCGTAGCCAGAGATGTTAAAGGTGCCGTATTCCTCGGTCGATCGCAGTTGTGCGGCGCGCTCCAGGAATGGAAGTGCGGCATCGCGATCGGAAGGTGAGTTGAACAAGGCGTAACCCATCTTGTAGTTCAGGTTCGCATTGTCCGGATCGGTGGTGAGCAGTTCTTTCCAGATTAGGGCAGCCTGGTTGTACAGTTTCTCTTCCATCAACTTGTTCCCTTCCTCGAATTTCCAGATCGTGGAAGTGCCGTTCTGCCCTACCGCGATGAGGGGAACGAACGACAGGATGAGGCAACCTAACAGTGCGTAGACTTTCTTCATTTCACTCCGTATTTATCAGGTTCACGGAAACCTATGGGGATAAATGTAGAATATTCCGACCTCCGACGCGAAACTATCAATAAGAACGGTCCATTGTCCATGCTTCCAGGATATCTGCCACCCGGCGCACGAACCGGCCGCCCAGCGCACCGTCAACCACGCGATGATCGTAGGAATGGGAGAGGAACATCTGGTGGCGTATGCCGATCATATCGCCCTGCGAGGTTTCGATCACCGCAGGCTTCTTGCGGATCGCACCCGTGGCCATGATCGCCACCTGCGGCTGGTTGATCACCGGTGTGCCTAGAACGTTCCCGAAAGTGCCTACGTTGGTTATCGTATAGGTGCCGCCGCTCACCTCATCGGGCTGCAGCTTGCCGAGCCGTGCACGGTTCGCCAGATCGTTCACTTTTTTCGCCATGCCTACCAGGTTCAACTGATCCGCATTCCGGATCACGGGAACGATCAGATTACCGGAGGGAAGCGCTGCTGCCATTCCTATGTTGATCTCGCGTTTGCGGATGATCGTGTAGCCGTTCACCTGCACGTTCACCATCGGCATTTCCTTGATGGCCTGTACAATGGCCATCACGAAAATGGGCGTGAAGGTGAGCTTTTCGCCCTCGCGCTGTTCGAATTCCTTCTTGATCTTTTCGCGCCAGAGCACCAGGTTGGTCACATCGGCCTCCACGAAGCTGGTGACATGCGGGCTGGTGTGCTTGCTCATCACCATGTGATCGGCGATCAGCCTGCGCATGCGATCCATCTCGATGATCTCGTCGCCGGGCGCAGCGGCTACTTGTGGTGGAGGAGCTGGCTTCGGGGCTTCCGTGGCGCGGATCGGTTCCGGCGAAGGTGTGGCGGTAACTCCATTGCCCGCCGATCCGTTGGTGTATGCAGGTTGCTTTGCAGGTTCCGGCCTTGCGGTCGCGCTGCGGTTGGGCAGGTAGCCGAGAATGTCACGCTTCGTTACGCGGCCGCCCTGGCCGGTGCCTTCGATCGCTTCCAATTCCTGCAGACCGATGCCTTCGCTCTTCGCGATGTTGCGCACCAGGGGCGAATAGAATTTGCCCGAAGGCCCGGTCCGTTCCACGTTCTGAACGGATCTGGCAGCAGCGGAAACATCGGCCACGCCTTTTGAGATCGGTTCTTTTTCGATCGGAACAGGTTCCGGGGTAACTGTAGCTGATGCACCAGCAGCCTCGCCGATCTGTGCGATCAACTGCCCCACTTTCACCACATCGCCTTCGTTCACTGTGCGCTTCAAAAGAACGCCGGCTTCCGGCGCGGGTACTTCGCTGTCCACTTTATCCGTGGCGATCTCCACGATCGGTTCATCGGCCTCCACGCGATCGCCTTCGTTCTTGAGCCACTTTATGATCGTGGCCTCGGCCACGCTTTCGCCCATTTTGGGCAGCAGGATATCGATCTTGGACATGTTTCTTTTTCAGAAGCGCACCAACGCGGCCAAAGGTAACGGATGATGAGGGTACATGGCTCAGTTGCCGCCCAGCAGGCGGAAACTTCGGAAGAGCAGTGCCAGATCGTTGGAAATGCTGTGGTCCTTGGCGTACAGGATGTTCGCACGCCAGATCGCCAGTTCTCCCTGCGCCATGGCCGGTGGGCCGATCGGGCCGATGATGCCTTTGGGGATCGCGGGCAGGCGGGCGGGCGACGTGGTGGGATGATATCCGATCCAACTGCGATCACCCTTCAGCACCGATATGCAGTTGCGGAACAAAGTGCCTGGCGAACGAACGAGAAAGGCCGCGACAGGGAAGATGATCAGTGTGAAAATGGTGAAGGCCACGTCGGCGATGCGTTTGTTGCGGCGCGCCATCGGCCCGCTGAGCGCATGATCCTGCAGGATGAACAGATCGTTGAGACTTTCGATGCTGCTTGGACCGATGATGAATTCGTTGCCGGGTTGGGCGATCTTGAAGATGGCGCGGGTGTGCCTCAACTTTTCCATGCTGGAAATGATCGAGCGCCAGGAAAGGTCCCGTGCGCAGAAGATCACCTCGCCGATCCGTTGCTGCCTGATCCGCCGTGCGAGCTGATCCGGACCGACCCCTGCCGATCCGGGTTCGATCACGGTGCTGGATCCCAGACCGTAGTGCGTTTGCCAGAGCAGGGCGATCGCATCTTTCGCAGTGGTGGCCTCCCCGATCGCCAGCACGCGCTCCCGATCCTTGTGCCGCTGACCCATTCCATTGATCTTCAGCGCATGCAGGATGGCGCGTACCAGCACGGATCCGACCGCGGCGTACAGGAATGGCCGGCTCATCACCGCGAGGTCCGATCCATTGCTTCCTCCAAGCCAGAGTGAAATGAAAGTGATCACCCAGAGAAGGAACAGTGCCTTTGCCGAACGGCCCACACGGATCGGCCGATCATAGCCGCCGAAGAAGGCCATCCACGCGATCACCACACCCCCGATGATGAGGTCGGCACCAAGCTCCTGCAGCACCGGCCATTTCTCCGGAACGATCGGCGAGAGCGCCAGTACCAGAAGTACGGTGAACAGATCGAGCAGGGGTAGCATCGCCCGATCCAGGAACCGGATCGCGATCGCGGCCGCGGCGCTCAAATAGATGCTGCCGTTGATCAGCCACGGGAATATCCCGGCCTTGCGCTGCGCAAAATGCTTCCGGGCGAAGATCGCCATGGCGTTGTAGAAGACGAACACATAGTTCACGCTGCTCTTCTTCGTGCTTTCGCCCTTGTAATGGATGATCCGCGCATCGGGGAAGTACCAGTTCTCGTAGCCGGCGAGCGTGATGCGATAGCTCAGATCGATGTCTTCTCCATACATGAAGAAGCTCTCATCCAGCAGGCCCACCTCATCAAGCGTTCTTTTCCGCAGGAACATGCAGGCCCCGGAAAGGATCTCGATCGGCGCAGCTTCGTTCTCTGGAAGATGGCCCAGGTGATAACGCCCGAAGACCCTGCTTTTCGGGAACAAGCGCGTAAGCCCGATTATCTTGAAGAATGCGACCCTGGGTGTGGGCAGGCCACGTTTGGATTCGGGGAGAAAACGACCCGTACCGTCGATCATCTTCACCCCAAGCCCGCCGATCCCGGGCCTGCCATCCATGAAGGCGATCACTTTCCTGAACACATCCTCACCGACGACCGTATCGGGGTTGAGCAACAATACGTAATCGCCGGTGGATATCCGAATGGCCTGATTGTTCGCCCGCGAGAAACCAACGTTCTCCCTGTTCGCGATCACCTTCACCGAAGGGAATTTCGCGCGCACCATCTCCACGCTTCCATCGGTGCTCTGGTTGTCCACCACGAAGATCTCGCCATCGATCCCTTCCAAGGCGGTGATCACCGTGCGCAGGCATTGCTCGAGGTACGCCCGCACGTTGTAATTCACTATGACTACCGAGAGTTTCAGCGTTTCAGGTCCTGTTCGTAAGGTTTGCGATCGGCGATGCTGCGGCCCAAGGTAAGTTCATCGGCCTGATCGAGATCGCCACCGATGCTGATGCCGCGCGCGATCGTGGTGACCTGCACACCGTGTTCCTTCAATTTCCGGTTCAGGTAGAAGGCCGTAGTATCTCCTTCGAGCGTGGCGCCCAGCGCGAGGATCACTTCAGTGATGGAGGCCGAATTCACCCGTGCCATCAGGTCGCGCGTATTCAGGTCATCGGGCCCCACACCGTCCATGGGACTGATCACGCCGCCCAGCACATGGTAGGTGCCTTTGAACTGGTGCGTGTTCTCGATCGCGATAACGTCACGGATGTCCTCCACCACACATACGGTGCTCTTGTCCCGGTTCGGATCGCGGCAGATCGCGCATTCCGGCTCGTCGCTGATGTTGCAGCAGGTGGAACAATAGCGCACTTGATCGCGAAGCGCACGGATCGCATCTGTGAAGCGATGGATCTCGCCAGGTTCGCGGCGCAGGAGGTCCAGTGCAAGGCGCATGGCGGTGCGCCGGCCGATCCCCGGCAATGTCGCCAGTTGGTCCACGGCCCGTTCGAGCAGTTGAGAGGAAAGCCCCATTGCAGGGGGCAAAATTAGCCGGAAGCCCGATCGGGACCGGCGTTGATCATGGCTTGCGGTAGGCCTCACCTTTCCTCACCCATTGCGGATCTTCCACATAACGGCCGGTGGATGGCACGGCCAGATCACGGAATTCATTGGCGAGCCGATGCAATGCCGCGAGCATCTCAAGTCCTTGCATGGCCTGGCCATGGCTGCTCACGATGATCTGTGGATCGAGCGCTGCAAGTTCCTTCACCGATAGCTCGGAAAGCTCCCAGTCGATCGTGAAGTACATCGGTGGGCCGTGCAGTTCTGGTTTCTGTGTGGCCACTGCGTAGGCCGATTCCTGATCGGTGGTGATCACTGCATCGCCACTGATCAGCAACCGATCGGCTTCACGCCATAGCGAAATGTGGCCGGGTGCGTGGCCCGGTGTATGGATCCATTTCCAGCCGGGAAGATCAGGCACCGATCCGTCTTCCGGCAAGGTGCGAAGGTGTTCCTTCACGTTCACCGGGCTGCGGGAATAGAGGGGCGAGAGCGTGCTCATCATGCCACCGCCAACCTTCGGATCGGTTGGGGGATAGGAGGCCGATCCATCGAGATAAGATACTTCCAGCGGGTGCGCGTACACCGGAACATTCCATTCTTTGGCGAGTTCCTCCAACGCACCCACGTGATCGAAATGACCAGGGTCTGTATGATGCACGCGGGTGGCGCATTTTCGCCGAAACGTTCTGCCGCTGCTTTCCGGATCGCACCCAGCGCACCCTGCAACGCCTGCATCGATCAGTACCCAACCGCCCGGCCCGGCACCTTCCTTACCGATCAGGATCACGTTCACGAGCATCAACCTTTTATAGGCGACATCATGCGTTACGATATGCAGGCCATCGCGCTCCCGATCGGCGCGATCATTGTTCGAGAGGGGGATCTGTTCGGACATGCGTGAACGCCATCAATACATATGCCCGGGGAGCGGATGCGATCGATCCGGCTTCATTATGCCCGCCAGTGGCCGGCGGATCGCGCGGGATCTACCCGGGTGATCGTGACGCTGGCGCATCGATCGATCTAATTTCATCCTTTCACTTATCACAATGGCCCGTATCAAGGAATTCTTCAAGGATACCATCGATCTGCTAAAGGCGGCAGGCAAACAGTTCGGCGATCAGGATCCGTTCAGGAGCAGCGCCGTCATCGCCTACTTCGCGATCTTCTCACTCCCCGGCCTGTTGGTCATCGTGATCAATGTGGCGGGTTATTTCCTGGAGAAGGAGACCCTTACACAGTCCGTGAGTAGCCAGGTGGCCGCCATGATCGGGCAGGATGCGGCGGAAGATATAACCGGGATCATGGAGAATGCGCAGGACAGCAGCAAGCGTGGTCTTGCGAACGTGATCTCCATCATCACGCTGGTCTATGGTGCCACGGGCATCTTCTTCCACCTGCAGAAAACGCTGAACGAACTATGGCATGTGAAACCCAAGCCGAAGCAGAAGTTCCTGAAGGTGGTGAAGGATCGATTGTTCTCCTTCGGGATGGTGTTGGTGCTGGGATTCCTGCTGATCGTTTCGCTCGTGGTCTCATCAGCATTGGCCGGGCTTGGTGGCTGGATCTCGCGCAACCTTTTCCCCGAAGCGAAGGTGTTGATCCAGCTCCTTGACCTTCTGCTTTCGTTGGTGGTGATCACCGCGATGTTCGCCGCGATGTTCAAATTGCTCCCCGACGCGAAGATCAAATGGAAGGATGTGATCGTTGGCGCCTTGGTGACCACGGTCTTATTCCTGATCGCCAAGTATGCGCTGGGTATCTATTTCGGCAAGGCCGAACCGGGATCGGTATATGGCGCAGCGGGAAGCCTCGTGCTGATCATGTTGTGGGTCACCTATTCCGGCGTGATCCTGCTCTACGGTGCGGCCTTCACCCGCACCTACGCCAATAAATACGGCGGACACATTGAACCTTCCGAACATGCCACCTGGAGATCTTCTGCGGAAAAAGGCATCGGAAAGGAAGAGGGGAAGAAGTCCTGATAAGTGGCTTTGGCGGGAGATCCGCGTGGTGTGGTTTCCCCGATCGGCGCGGGCCGTGGCATGAATATCAAGTTCAACAGGCGTTCTGGCCCGATCCATGCGATCCACCGGCCGTACAAAAATGAAAAGCACATGATCAAGAGGGCAAGATCAGCGACCAGTGCTGTACTGCTCGGTATCGCGCTCGTGATCGGCGGATGCAGCAGCCAGCAGAATACCGAAGGGAACATGGGTTCGGCTTCGGAAGAACGAAATGAAAGAGAAGCGGCCCCCACGGCCGAAATAGATCGCCAGGAAAGGCAGGATGCGCTGGATGAACTGGAGGATCTGCGCGATCGGTTGAACAAGCGGCTGAACAATGTGGACGCGGAAATGCGGCGCACGGAAGATCAGGCACAGCTCGATCGACTTCGTGAACATCGCTTCGAACTTGAACAGAACCGTTCACGTGTGGAGGACGAGATAAGGAACATCGAAGTGGCAGAACGATCCACCTGGGAAGATGTACGTACCAAGGCCCGATCCACTGCGAAGGACGTGGGTGACTGGTTCGATCGGCAGGGAGAAAAATTCAAGGACCTGATCGACGAGGAGAATGTGAATGAGGAAATGAACGATCAACAGGATTAAATGAAAATGAAGATGAAACAGATACGTATCGCGGCCGGAACCTTCCTATTGGGCACGGCGTTGATGGTAACGGGATGCAGCCAGCAATCCCGCACGGACCGGATGGAAGCACCGGCCGAACGAAGCGTTGACAATTTCGATGTGGAACGTGCGGAGATCGAAAGCGATCTGCTCGAACTCCGCTCAAAGCTCGATGCACGGATCGATGAGGTGGATGCGCGCATGGAAACCCCTGATCTGAACGATGACCGCAGGGCTGAATTGATCCGCTATCGCGAAGACCTCCAGGATCGAAGGAACAGGATCGAACGCGCCCGGCGTGATGTGGACGCGTCCAGGAACGATACCTGGAACGATGTGCGTGTGGCGACCAACAATACAGCGGAGGATATCCGGCTTTGGTTCGAGGAGCAGGATGATCGGCTCGATGGCATCTTCCGTGACGATGCCAATGACGGAATGAACGACGATGGCATCCAGGAACAAAAGGGCGATGATGATGACGGCATTCTACAGAATGGAGACATCATCGATCAGGATGGTGTGGATGATTGATGGATGAGCAGGTGGTGGAGAGGCGGTGCCGATCGGTGCCGCCTTTTCTTATGGTACAGGTAAATTCGCCGGCATGGCTGGAAGGATCTACCTGGACATGGATGGTGCGCTCGCTGATTTCGATCGCGGGGCCGCCAAACTTTTCGGAATGTCGCCACGTGACTTTGAAGCCATGTACGGTCCCGGCGTTTTCTGGAAACGGCTTGCAACAGCCAGTGAATTCTTCGCCGGCCTGGAGCCCATGCCCGATGCGATGGAATTGTATGAGGCCGTAAAGCACACCGATCCGGTGATCCTTACAGGCCTGCCGCGCGGCAAATGGGCCGAACCGCAGAAGCACAAATGGGCTGTACAACATTTTCCCGGAGTGAAGGTGATCACCACCACGGCCGCATTGAAGAAGGAATACTGTTCGCCCGGCGATGTGCTGGTGGATGATCGCGACAAGTACCGCGGAGCATGGGAGGAAGCCGGCGGCATCTTCATCCACCATCGCGATGCGC
Organism: Bacteroidota bacterium; assembly: GCA_023430945.1. Classification (GTDB taxonomy): domain Bacteria; phylum Bacteroidota; class Bacteroidia; order Flavobacteriales_F; family PHOS-HE28; genus PHOS-HE28. The sequence continues at coordinate 269 of JAEYYE010000203.1, read as the reverse complement.
GTTCTTCGATCGAAGCGCTGAAGCAACACGGGTTCCACTGAGCAGGGCCGATCGTTCACAGGAATGATCCACCGATCACCGGGTTGAGCATCAGCACTTCAGCATTGGATCGTACAATTAACCACATCGCCTTGTTGATGCATGGCGTTTGCATGGCCCTTGCGGGGGCTACGCAATTATGATCTTCGGCCCGCAGTCGAATCGCTTTACGATGCCAGATCGCCGTACAACACTCTTGATGGAAAGATTGCGGGCACTCGCCGCAAGGA
>JAEYYE010000354.1 GCA_023430945.1 Bacteroidota bacterium | reverse complement strand
CAAACTGAACGATCATGCATAATGAATATCAAAGCTGCATTGAGGCGTGTGAGCGATGTGCCCAGGAGTGTGAACATTGTGCTACCGCGTGTTTGCAAGAGGATGATGTGAAGATGATGGCGCGTTGCATCCAGATGGATCGGTATTGCGCAGATATCTGCAGAATGGCCGCCGCGTGGATGGCGCGTGCCGATGAGCATACCGAAAAATTCGTGAAGGAGCTTTGCGCATTGTGTGCACGGGTTTGTGAGGAATGCGCGCGTGAATGCAGCAAGCACGATCATGATCATTGCCGCCGTTGTGCTGATGCGTGTGAGGAATGTGCCAGACAATGCCGGGAGATGGCCGGTACGTTGCATTCACATAACTAGGAATATCAGCAGGTAGCGAGGGACGTTACGATCCAGCTCCGATTTTTTTAAGGTTCGGGCAGCGTTTCGATCGAATATGCTATCTTACCTTCGAGGAGAGGTTTCGCGGAGAAGGATGGTCATTTCATTTTGTTCCAATTCTTCGTCCCATGCGGCATTGGTCCGTTCTGGTCTTCCTGCTCGCTGCTTCCGCCTCCATGGCGCAATCCAACTGGGCCCGCCGCATCGGTTCATGGAGCAACGATGCGTTCAATTCCATGGTGATCGACAACAGCGGGAACACATATGTCACCGGTGAATTCGGCGGCGCCATCGGACTGGGAAATTCCACGATCGTTCCAATAGGAAGCCTCGACATTTTGATCGCGAAATTCGATCCCTCGGGCTCGCTGATCTGGCATCGCACGTTCGGTGCTTCAGGGATCGATCGTGGTGTTGACCTGGTGCTCGATCCCACAGGTGCTCTGATCGTCACAGGCGTGTTCATGGGAACAGTGAACATCGATGGAACAACGATCACTTCCGCCGGGAATACGCTGGACATGTTCGTGTTGAAGATGGACGCGAATGACGGGAGCGTGCAATGGGTGAACCATGGCGGTGGATCGGGTGGCGCCGATCAACCCAACAGCGTTACCGTGAGCACGGCTGGAACGATCGCGATTACAGGCGAGTTCTCCGGCACCTCCACGTTCGGGCCCAACACGATCAGCAGCACGATCGATCCAGGCACATTACAACCGAGCGTGGACATATTCGTTGCGACCTATGATGGTGCCGGCAATGAATTATGGTTGAAACATGGTGCGGCTGAATTCGCCGATCGCGGAATGGCAGCTGCGTACGATCTCGCTGGAAATGTCTACGTGACCGGGCAGTTCAGCGATACGATCACGTTCGATCAGACCCATGCGAACGCGATGTCGAGCGCGATCTTCATCATCAAGTTCGATCCTGCGGGAAATGAGGATTGGTTCAGGGTTTTCGGTGGCGGGATCTATAACCAGGTCTTCGACATCATGCTGGTGGAAGGCGATCGCCTGTTGCTGACAGGGGATATACAGGGCACGGTGATCTTCCTGGATACGCAGCCGGACATGTTCACGGCGAGCGCCCCACGTTCTTCCTTCCTGGTGGAAGTGGATCTCAACGGCGAATTCCTCCAGCAGAACACGTGGGGAAGCGTTCATCCGATCAACACCAGATCACTTTCGGTACTGCTCGACGAGGTGATCGTGCTCGGCCGATTTCAGTGCCAGCTCACCGGTTTCAGCGCGATCAGCGGAACAGGCACATGGCTGGCCACCGGGCAGCATGATCTTTATGTGGCGCGTTTCCAGTTGCTCGATCTACAATTCAAGGATGCGCAGCAGTTCGGTGGCCAGGGGAACAAAGTGCCTGGAGCGATCGTGCACACCAGTGCAGGTGCGCCTCTCTTTTGTGGATCGTTCGAGCGGCTGCTGGTATTCCCGGGCATTCCGAACAGTTTCAACACATCGCCGGCGATCAATTCCGTCTTGAGCGCGCCAGCGCCGAACCCGTACTGCCTCGATCCCGATTACGACTCTTATGTGGGTCTTCGCGGCAATGCATTGATGGATGCCTTCATCGCGCAGGGCTTCACCGAAGGAAGGGAACCCTACGATGTGTTCAGCCGTTCAGGCCCCATCTGCGATCGCTCGCAGAAGGATGCCCATATCGTGATGCTCGGCCAGGGCGCCGTGGGTCCCGATTCCCTGAGCGTTTGCGCACAGGCCACGCTTGGTGTGAACACGTTCACGGCCTTCGTACCCGACACGGCGATCAAGCATAACGCGCCGGAGTTCTCGTTTCTATGGAGCAATGGGTCTACCGATCCTACCCTTCCGATCACCACCAGCGGTTGGTACAGTGTTACGGTTTCTTCCCTCGCCGGCTGCTGGGACCGCAACGACTCGCTGTACGTGACGGTGCATCCATTGCCACCGGCGCCCTTGGTAAGCGATAACGTGGTGGTGAACACGCAGGCCTCGCCCACGCTTCCGATCACCGGTTGCGAACCATTCGGACCATTGCTCTGGGCGACCGGGGTAGCTCCCGCCGATCAACTCGTATGGACCGGCCCTGGGATAAATTCCACCAACGATACGATCCAGGCAAATGCTTCCGGCTGGCATACGGCCACGGTTACCACGCCGTTCGGTTGCACGCGCATCACATCCACCCTGGTCACGATCATTCCCTCAGGTCCGCTCCCACCCCTGGAAGCCGACTACCCGATCATCTTTCCCCAGGATGATGACCTGAACGATACGATCGTGATCTGCAGCAATTCACAGTTGAATTATTCGGCGAACGTGCAGTTGAGCCTGAACGGGCAACCCACCGGTCTGCCTTATGGCGTTACCGATCTTCACAATTGCAACGGCTCCGGTTGGAGCGCATCGCCACCGGATCTTTCCTATAACTGCAGCAGGCCGATCGGCCAGGAAGGTTGGTACACCGTTTCCCTCGGTGTGATGCTCACCAACGCACCATGCGGGCAGGATACCTT
>JAEYYE010000013.1 GCA_023430945.1 Bacteroidota bacterium | reverse complement strand
AACCGCGACGACGCAACGACGCAACGTTAATTGCAACGGACGCAGAGCTTGGATCCTCAAAAAGATCCTTTGCGCTCTTTGCGTCTTTGCGGTTGTTATTTTCTGAAAGTCGCCGCTGTGAACTGATCCAGGAAACGCACGTCGTTCTCCCAGTACATGCGCAGATCGGGAACGCGGTAGATCAATTGCGTGATCCTCTCAATGCCCATGCCTAGCGCGAAACCGCTGTACACTTCCGGATCGATACCGCAGTTGGTGAGCACCGCCGGATCGACCATGCCGCAACCCATGATCTCCACCCAGCCGGTGTGTTTGCAGATGTTGCAACCCTTTCCGGCGCAGATCGAACAGCTCATGTCCACCTCGGCGCTTGGTTCGGTGAACGGGAAATAGCTCGGCCGCAAGCGGATCGATGCATCACGGCCGAATAACGCTTTGACGAAATAGTCGATCGTGCCTTTCAGTTCCGCGAAGCTCACGCCTTTGTCCACATAAAGCGCTTCCACCTGGTGGAACATGCAATGCGCGCGTGCGCTGATCGCTTCGTTGCGATAAACGCGTCCCGGTGAGATCGTGCGGATCGGGGGATCGGTGCTTTCCATCACACGGACCTGAACGCTGCTGGTGTGGGTGCGAAGGGCAAACTGTTCCGCCGATTCATCAATGATTGAATCAATTTTCTGATCCAATCCTATTGGCTGAACGAAGAACGTATCCTGCATATCGCGCGCAGGATGATCGGGCGGGAAGTTGAGCGCGGTGAAGTTGTGGTGATCATCTTCGATCTCCGGACCCTGGCTCACCGTGTAACCGATCCGCGCGAAGATGTCCACGATCCTCTGCCGCACAATGGTGATCGGATGAAGGCTGCCTGTGAAGCTTCGCGATGCCGGTGCTGAAAGATCGATCGCCGGTTCTTTGGTGGCTGTGGGACCGGTTGCGGATGATCTCAGTTCCTCGATCCGATCTTGCGCGGCCTTCTTCAATTGATTCAGCCGTTGCCCATAGGCGCGCTTTTCTTCCGGAGAAACCTGCTTGAACAGATCGAAAAGTTGTGTTATCGATCCGTTGCGGCCGATCAATGTGATCCGCAGCTTCTCTGCTTCTTCCGCTGTATTGGCATTCGCTGTGGCCACTGCAGCCTCCAGCGCTTCTATCCTTTCCTGTAGTTCCATCTTACTTCACTCGCATGTGCATGCGGATATCCTTCAGCGGCCTGTCGTTGCCATCGGTGGGCATGGCCGCGATCGCATCCACCACCTCCATGCCGCTCACCACTTTTCCGAACACGGAGTACGCACCGTCCAAGTGCGCGGCACCACCTTGTGTTGCATAGATCTGGCGTTCCGCTTCGGTGAATTTGTGCGGCTCCCCCTGCCGGGCGCTTCGCTCTTCCAAACGATCCAGATCGGCGGGCTGATAGGTCCTCCCTTGCACGATGTAGAACTGGCTGCTGGCCGAGCGGCGTTCAGGATTGATATCATCACCATCGCGTGCCGCTGCGAGTGCACCGCGCGAATTGATCAGACCGGGAACGATCTCGGCAGGAATGGTGGTCTCTGTGCTATCCTCACCCAGAAGCATGCCGGCAGGTGCATTCCTGCTCCTCTTGTCCCCGCCCTGGATCATAAAGCCGGAGATCACGCGATGGAACAACAAACTGTCGTAATGCCCACTTTTCACAAGAGAAATGAAATTGTCCCGGTGGATGGGCGTTTCGTTGTAAAGCTCCACCGTGATCGTTCCCATCTCGGTAAGGATATCCACCTGGACGCGCCTCTTATCGGGAGCGGGCTGGGCGATCGAAACGATGCCGGAGAACAGGAACAGCCAGAGAAGGGCCGATCGCTGCCATATCAGGATGTTTTCTACATTTGACATCGTACAAGCTTCGCCGAAAAGGCCACCAAAAGTAACCGAATGCCCACTTCCCTGATCCGCCGCGTTCTTGCCAACGTGATGGTGGTTGCGCTGCTCGCCTCGCTTTTTTCGGCATGCAACAAAGAGAAACCCACCACCGCTGTGATCGTTGTGAAGACTGCGGATGGCTCCGTTGTTCCACAAGCGCATGTGAAGCTCTTCGCGAATCCACCGTTGCCGCTCGGCGATCAGACCCGGTTGAACAAGGAGGCCTTCACTGATGGATCGGGCCGTGCGGAATTCGACTATTCCGATTTCTATGAAAAAGGCCAGTCCGGTTTCGCCGTTCTGGATATCCTTTGTACGAAGGATACACTGATCGGCGAAGGCATCATCAAGATCGTTGAAGAGGAGACCACTGAGGAAGTGGTGTTCCTTACCACGCTCTGATCAGTAGTTCTCGAAATAGGCCAGCACCGCTTCCTTCATCAATCTTTCCTGCTCCTCGGCGCCTAGAGAGGGCAGATCCTGTACGCGTTCGAAGTGCGGCCATCCATCGACATCGCGGCCTAACTCCTTGTAATAACCGTACGGCGCCAGCACAACGCAGATCGCTATATGCATCAGGTTCACTTTCTCATCCTTCTTGAATTCGCGTGCGTGCTGGCCAAGTTCCTGCACACCGATGAGGAACAGTATCGCATTGAGATCGAGCGGTGCGTCGAAACGCTTTGATAACCGCGCCACCAGTTCGCGCCAGCTTTTCTCGAAACGAAGGTCCATGGACAGTGCAAAGATCGGCCGATCGGCGGATGCTTTTGCGATCTTCACGCCCGCATGGGAATACAGGCTATCAATTGGCTGGACCTGGTCATCGTCATCGCGATCGGAATGGCCTCGATCCGAGGATTCCAGCGCGGCTTCTTTATTGAGGTGGGCTCGTTGATCGCGCTCTGGCTCGGGGTTTATGCAGCGATCAACTTCAGCGGGCATGTCGCCACCTGGTTCGATCTGGGCGAACACCGGGAGATCCTTTCCTTTCTCATCACCTTCCTGCTGGTGCTATTCCTGGTGCACCTGGCCGCGCGAGCGCTCACTGCAGTGATAGAGATCGCCATGTTGGGATGGGCGAACAGGATAGCCGGCGTGTTCGTCGCCATGCTTCGATCGGCTTTCGTGCTCAGCATCGCACTGAACATCGTGATCGCATATACCGATGGATCGGTGCCGCCACGGCCGGCACGTGAACGCTCTGCCCTCAACAGCCCTATCCTGGCGCTTGCCCCCGCGATCCTTCCACAACTTGGTGAAACAAAATGGGTCCGGAGCATGATCGAGCAGATCGAAAGTGAAGTGACAACCTGGCCTCAACCGCACGGATCGCACGACGGATCGAAGTAATTATTCGACGAACTTGACAAATGATTCGATAAGATTGAACATTTGGCCTGTCAAAAACCAAACGACGACCAAATGAAGCTCATTACACCCTTCAAGTCGACCGCGCTGATGATGGCTCTGGCTGGTTCCCCAGCAATGGCTGTAGATGGTGGAGTGGATTGCAACCTCACGATCACTGTTCAAAGCGACTGCTATGCCCTCGACCTCGGCTGGGGCATGGTAACTGCGATCGAAGGTGCGATCACACCTTATGCATACCTGTGGTCCAATGGCGCGACCACCCAGTACGTTGAAGGATTGGACAATGGGGACCATTGGGTGATGGTTACGGACGCTGCAGGTTGCTGGCACAAAGTGGATATTGTGATCGATTGCGATAAGGACAAGGAGCCTCCTGTTGATGAGCCTTGTGAATTGCGCACACAGACCCAGGGTGGTTGGGGATCTCCCGCAAATGGCAACAACCCGGGTGCTTATAGGAACGCCCATTTCGGAGAAGCCTTCCCTTCCGGCCTTGTGATCGGCTGCGATCGCACCCTCACCCTTACTTCAGCGGCTGCGGTGGATGCATTTCTTCCAAGCGGCACCACTGCCCGGATGTTGAATGTGGGAAGCATGGTGGATCCCGGCACAACATACAAGAACGTGCTTGCCGGTCAACTGGTCGCACTGATGTTGAGCGTGGGCTTCGACATGAACGATCCTGATTTCGGCACCGGGGGTCTCCTGGTCGATGCGGTGATCAACAACGGAACCTTCCAAGGGTGGACCGTTGGCGAACTGATCGATGAGGCCAACAGCTTCATCGGTGGATGCGGATCGGCATATACGGCGTCACAGCTCAACTCCGCACTCTCCATGGTGAACGAGAACTTCGTTGATGGCACCACCAACAACGGCGACCTGGATTGCAGCAACGGCAAGGACAAGAAGATCTTGATCAACGAGAACACCGATCGCGTGTCCTCTTACCCGAATCCCGCGATCGATGTGATCACCGTGGATCTCACCTCGATGGAAAAAGGTGACATCACGATATCCTTGATCGATGCACTTGGCCGCACCATGAGCCCCTCCACCAGAATGAACGTGCTTGCCGGTGATCAGCGCCTGGTGAATATCGAAGTGGACCGGCTCACCAATGGCAGCTACTTCTTGATGGTGAGCCGCAATGGCAAGGTGATGAACGTACAGCGTGTGGTGATCGCACACTGATCCCACCCAGTAAAAAAGATCGTGAAGAGGCGCCTTGAGGCGCCTCTTTCATTTTCAGGGTTCCCGCTACAGTTGCGAACTTTGTGATGTATGCGTACGCTCGATGTCCGCGAAAAGGCAAAACTGCTTCCCCATCAACCTGGAGTGTACCAGTTCTTCGATGAGGACGGCAAGATCCTGTACGTGGGCAAGGCCAAGGATCTGAAGCATCGTGTGTGCAGCTATTTCGCCAAGCAGCACCTGGACGGCAAGACGAACATGCTGGTGAAGCGGATCGCCGATCTGCATGTGATCATGGTGCCCACGGAATTCGAAGCGCTGTTGCTGGAGAATTCGCTGATCAAGGAACACCAGCCGCGTTACAACATCCTGCTCCGGGACGATAAGAGCTTTCCGTTCATCCGCATCCGCAACGAGCGCTTCCCACGTGTGGAGGGCATGCGAAATCCGGAGGATGATGGCGCTGAATACCACGGTCCTTATGCCAGTGTGCGAACAATGCGCACAGTGCTGCAGCTCGTGCACAAGTTGTACAAACTGCGCACGTGCAATTACGACCTGCATCCGAAGAACATCGAGAAAGGCAAGTACAAGCGTTGCCTGGAATTTCATATCGGAAACTGCAAGGCACCCTGCGAAGCATTGCAGTCCGAGGCCGACTACAATACGAACATGGATCAGGTGCGGCAGATCATACGCGGCCGGGTCACAGGCCTGATCAAGCTGATGAAGGGCTTGATGCAGGAGCATGCCTCAAAGCTTGAGTTTGAAGCGGCTGAGGAATACCGGCAAAAGATCGAACAGCTGGAGAAGTACCGTGCGAAGAGCATCGTGGTGAATCCGGAGATCGGCGACGTGGACATCATCGGCATGGTGACCGATGCCGGCAACGCGTATGTGAACTATATGCGCGTGATCGATGGAGCCCTCGTGCATGGGATCACGATCGAATTGAAACAACGGCTTGAGGAAAGCGACGTGGATATGCTGCAGCTCGCGATCGCGGAATTGCGCCAGCGCTACCACAGCAATGCACCGGAAGCGATCGTGCCGTTCGATCCGCAGATCGAAGTTCCTGGTGTTGTATTCACCATTCCGCAGCGCGGCGACAAGAAGAAGTTGCTTGAATTATGCGAGCGTAACGCGCGCTATTTCATGATCGACCGGCGAAAGCAGGAACGGCTTACCGATCCTGAAGGCGCCACCATCCGCCTGCTCGAGCAATTGAAACAGGATCTGCGCCTGACCGAACTGCCGCGCCACATCGAGTGTTTCGACAACAGCAATACGCAGGGCACCGATCCGGTGAGCGCGTGCGTGGTGTTCAAGGACGGCAAGCCGAGCAAGAAGGATTACCGCCATTTCAACATCAGAACGGTTGAAGGCCCTGATGATTTCGCCAGCATGACCGAAGCGGTGGAGCGACGCTACCGCCGCCTGATCACAGAAGGCGAGCCGCTGCCGCAATTGATCGTGATCGATGGCGGGAAAGGCCAGTTGAGCGCTGCGTTGGAAGCGTTGGACCGCCTGGGGATCCGTGGGAAAGTGGCGATCATCGGGATCGCGAAGAAGCTCGAGGAGATCTATTTTCCGGATGATCCATACCCGCTGCACATCGACAAACGGAGCTCCAGCTTGAAAGTGATCCAGCACATGCGCAATGAAGCGCACCGTTTCGGGATCGGCCACCACCGCGGCCGACGCAACAAACGCGTTATCAAAACAGGCCTTGAGGAGATACCGGGGATCGGGCCGGGTACTGCGAAAAAGCTGCTCACTCGTTTCGGATCGATGCGCGGGGTGAAGGAAGCGCTGCCCGAGGATGTGATCGCCGAGGTAGGAGCGAAGAAGGCGGAGGTGGTGCTGCGGGCGCTGGCGGGTGTGGATTGAACCTCAGTTCTCCACCAACTCGATATCGAAATCCACCAGATCAACGAACTGCTGGATCCGCACATCGATATCCTCCCGCGTGATCTCCAGTAATCGCTCGATCCCGAACTTCTCGCAACAGAAACTGGCCAGCGTACTGCCCACGATGATCGCGCGCTTCATGTTGTCGAAGCTGTGATCGCCAGTGCGCGCGAGGTAGCCGATGAATCCTCCCGCGAACGTATCGCCAGCACCTGTCGGGTCGATGATCTCTTCCAGGGGCAACGCGGGCGCAAAGAACACACGATCCTCGCTGAAGAGAAGAGCACCATGTTCACCTTTCTTCACCACAAGATATCGCGGCCCCATGGCCATGATCTTACCGGCGGCCTTCACCAGGCTGTGTTCTCCGCTCAGCTGGCGCGCCTCCGCGTCGTTGATCGTAAGCACGTCCACGCGCGCGATCACTTCCTTGAGGGCCTCCATGGCGCTGTCCATCCAGAAATTCATCGTATCAAGCACCACGAGTACCGGCCGCTCTTCCATCTGATCCAACACCTTCCCCTGGACTTTGGGGTCGAGGTTGCCGAGCATCACGTAAGGCGCCTCCCGGTATTCCGAGGGAAGCTTGGGGTCGAGGTCGAGCAGAACGTTCAGGCGCGTTTCCAACGTATCACGCGTATTCATATCATAGTGATACCGGCCGGCCCAGAAGAAGCTTTCCTTCCCCTTCAGGACCTCTAGGCCTTTCAGATCCACGTTGCGCTTGCGCAACTTGTCCATCACTTCGGCCGGGAAATCATCGCCCACCACGCTCACCAGCCCCATGCGATCGAGAAAGAACGAAGCAGCGAGTGATATGTACGTCGCCGCGCCGCCGACCACTTTCTCGGCCACGCCGAAGGGAGTTTCGATCCGATCGAAGGCAACGGTTCCAACGGTGATGAGCTGCATGGCTGAAGTGTTTCGTCTACTTTATGGGCTTGCAAAGATGCGCGAAGTGGAGCGAACGCTTTGCAACTTCGGCCGAACGTGCTAATTTCGCGGTCCCTTAATGGGAAATTCCCTGGTAGCTCAGCCGGTTAGAGCACCTGACTGTTAATCAGGGGGTCGCTGGTTCAAGTCCAGCCCGGGGAGCAGAAGCCTCAGCGAAAGCTGGGGCTTTTCTTATGATGAGCCACTTCGTTCACATAATCCATTCACAGCGGTTGGATCGATATTACATCGGTGAGACTACCGATCCCGATCAGCGCGTGCATTTGCATAACGCACATGCTTTCAAAGGTGCATCCACCGCTGATGCCACCGACTGGCGCTTGCTTTGTACGATCGAATGCATCGATCGCTAGGAGCAAGCTGCATTGCGAAGCCGGGGCTTTCTCATTTCAAACCGATCGAATACCGATCGCATGGCATCCGGCTTTGGAATGACCATGAAGTTCTATGCGATCATTCTGGCTGTTATGATGCTCGCGGAGCTCGTGCGCTCTTCAAGCTACGTTCGCAAATGCCACGGTAAGCGAGGTGTGAATACGCGCATGGGTGTGATGTGATCTCGGTCTCTTTTTCGACCCGTCATCACCCCGGCCAGCAATGGTACTTTTGACGAATGACGAAGAATACCAGGATCCGCCTGCGACTGCTCAAGCTGGATGATTATGTCTCGCTGCGCGAATCCATGGTGGAGGCTTATGACGATATGCACGATGCCATCTGGCGCGAGACACAGATCCGTAAGCTTCTGGAAATCTTCCCGGCAGGCCAGCTTTGCGTGACTGTGAACGGAAGGGTCGTGGCCGTTGCGCTTTCGATCATTGTGGATTATGATCTATTCGGCGATGAACATACCTACAAGGCGATCACCGGGAATTACACGTTCGATACGCACGATCCGGAAGGTGATGTGCTTTACGGTGTGGACATCTTCGTTCATCCGGAATTCCGTGGGATGCGGCTGGCGCGCCGGCTCTATGAAGCAAGAAAGGAACTATGCGAACGGCTCAACCTGAAGAGCATCGTGGCCGGTGGTCGCATCCCGAACTATTCAAAGTATGCGGATAAATTGAAGCCACGCGAATACATCGAAAAAGTGCAGGGCAAACAGATCTACGACCCGACCCTTTCGTTCCAGTTGAGCAATGGCTTCCATGTGATCAAGGTGATGACCGGTTACCTGGCCGGTGATAAAAGTTCGCTCGAGTACGCCACGTTGCTGGAGTGGAACAACATCTACCATGAGCAGAGACCGAAGATCGCAGGACGCGCGAACGAGGTGGTGCGCCTGGGCCTGGTGCAATGGCAGATGCGATCGTTCCCCGATATGAAAGCGCTGCACGACCAGATGGAATTCTTTGTGGATGCGGTGAGCAGCTACCAGGCGGACTTCTGCCTGTTCCCGGAACTGTTCAACGCGCCGCTGCTTGCCGAGTTCGACCACCTGGATGAAGCGCATGCCATGCGTGAATTGGCCCAATACACCGAGCCGCTGCGGGACAGGTTCCAGGAACTTGCGATCTCCTACAACGTGAACATCATTACCGGCAGCATGCCCTGGATCGACCCGGAAGGTTACCTGCGCAATGTGGGCTATCTGTGCCGCCGTGATGGTTCATGGGAGAAGTTCGAAAAGATCCATATCACCCCGAACGAGCGCCAGTATTGGGGCATGGCGGGTGGCGATGAATTGAAGGTATTAGAAACGGATTGCGGTAAGATCGGCGTATTGATATGTTACGACGTGGAATTTCCTGAACTCCCGCGACTGCTTGCGCTCCAAGGCATGCAGATCCTCTTCGTTCCCTTCCTCACCGATACCCAGAACGGTTATATACGCGTAAGGCGTTGCGCGCAGGCGCGGGCGATCGAGAACGAATGTTACGTTGCGATCGCTGGCAGCGTGGGCAATCTGCCGAAGGTGGAGAACATGGATATCCAGTTCGCACAGAGCGCCGTGTTCACGCCGAGCGATTTCGCGTTCCCTACGAATGGCGTGAAGAGTGAAGCGACACCTAATTCGGAGATGACCTTGATCGCCGATGTGGACCGCGACCTGTTGAAGGAGTTGAACGCCTATGGCAGCGTAAGGAATCTGCGTGACAGGCGCACCGATCTCTACAGCCTTTCACTGAAGAAGGATTCCGGAAAAGAGAATGGCAAGTTAACGAACGGCGAAGGCTTGCCACGTTCGCGATCGGGATCGAGGATGGGCCGCAGCCCTGCACGTGGCTAAGTTTGCTTATCGCTCAATTGGTCCAGACCGCGTAGCCTTTGCGCCGAAGTTCCAGCGCAAGACCCTTCTCCACTTCCAATGCTTCCCGCTGGCTAAGCGGCCCGATATCCTGATAAAGGCTCGGCCGCAGATACAGCCCGTACTTGCGCACGATCGGGGAAGACAGATCATGACCTTTTGCGTTGCGGTAACTTGTCTTGTGCTGCTGGAATCGCTCCTGCGGGGTTTTGCTCGTCATGC
>JAEYYE010000402.1 GCA_023430945.1 Bacteroidota bacterium | reverse complement strand
GTTATGGCCACTACCGATCACCATGAATGGATGCGGCGCTGCCTGCAGTTGGCGCGCAACGGTGCTGGATCTGTGGCACCGAATCCCATGGTGGGCGCGGTTCTGGTGCAGAACGATCGGATCATGGCCGAAGGCTGGCACCGCAGCTACGGTGGTCCGCACGCCGAAGTGGAATGTTTGCGATCTGTTGATGGTGAGGTTCCGCGCGATGCGATCCTCTACGTGAATTTGGAACCCTGTGCACACCATGGCAAAACCCCGCCATGTGCCGATCTGCTGATCGAACGCGGCGTGAGGAACGTAGTGATCGGAATGAAGGATCCCTTCCCTGAAGTGGCCGGAAAAGGGATCGAAAGGTTGAAGGCTGCCGGTGTTGATGTGATCACCGGGATCGAAGATGATCAGTGCCGCTGGCAACAGCGCAAGTTCATCACCTCGATCGAAAAGGAACGGCCTTACATCATCTTGAAATGGGCGCGATCGGCGGATGGCTTTCTCGATCGGCACCCGCGGAGTGAACGCATGGTGCAGCGGATCAGCAATACGCCAAGCAACATCCTCGTGCATCGCTGGCGCAGTGAAGAGCAGGCGATCATGGTAGGAAGCAACACCGTGATGAACGATGATCCGAAGCTTTCCGTGCGACTGGTGGAAGGCCGGCAACCGTTGCGCGTGATCCTCGATCGAAAAGCCACAGCTCCGGCGCGATCACATGTTTTCGATGGAACCACTCCTACCCTTCTCTTCGTGGAAAAGTTTCGGCCGGACTTGAAGGCTGGCGATCAAGTGGTGATCGGAAATGATGATCCTCTGGATGAGGTGATCGCTGAATTGCATCAGCGAAATATCCGATCTGTTCTTGTGGAAGGTGGTGCAACATTGTTGAACGCTTTTCTGGAAAAAGGACTTTGGGATGAAGCGCGCGTGATCACCGGCAGGCCTTATTTCCGATCGGGAACACGCGCACCGTTCGGTCTTCCCGAACCGATCCGATCGATGGATCTTGCTGGTGATCGGCTCGATCTACATATCAACCCGGAACAACAGATCGATCCCGATCCATCATGGCACTGGTAGCTGCGGCGGCCGTGCTCATGGCGGCCTTGTTCCTTCTCTTCAAGGTGTTCGATCGGCGTGAAGTGCCGTTGCTACCTGCTATCGCGGTGAACTATGTGACCGCCGTGATCGCCGGTCTGATCGTTGCGCCGCCGTGGAAAGCGGGTGATCTTACGGGACTGTGGCTTCCGTCGATCGGGCTGGGATGTTTCTTCGTGATCAACTTCTATTTCACCGGACTTTCCACACAACGCGCCGGAGTGGCGGCCACGACAGTTGCGAGCCGGATGAGTTTAGTGTTGACGGTGATCGCAGCTGTACTTCTATATGATGAAGAACCGGATTTCCTGGGCTGGCTGGGGATCGCGTGTGCGATCGCGGGTGTTGTCCTCGCTTCACTGGTGAAAGATCCGGGAAGTTTGCGCGGCTCATGGAAACTTCCAGTGGTGATCTTCTTCGGGAACGCGGTGATCGATATCGGGATCAATTGGATGCAACGTACGCGATTGGATGCAACGAATGAGGAAGTGTTCCCAACGATGACATTCATGTCAGCAGCGGTGGTCTCGTTTGCGCTGGCTTTACGGCGCGAAGGCAGAGCGGTATTCAAGCGGACAAGCGTTTGGATCGGTGGAACGGTGCTTGGCCTGGTGAACTACGCTGCGCTTGTGATGATCGTGAAAGCGTTGAGCAAAGGCGGCTTTCCGGCAAGCAGCTTTTATCCGCTGATGAACGTTGGTGTGATCTTGATCGGAACGATCGCATCGATGATCCTTTTCAAGGAACGTTTGCGATCGATGCAATTCGTTGGGATCGCTTTTGCGATCGTTGCGCTGGTGCTCATCCTGAACGCGCAATGACCATGGATCGGTACCGCACGATCACCACGGAAACGCAGGCGGTGCTTCGCGAAAAGGCGAGCCGATTCATCGCGATCGCTTTTCCGATCCGTGATCAGGATGAGTTCAAGCAACGTGTGGAAGCGATCGCGAAAGAGCATCATTCGTCGCGGCATGTTTGTTATGCCTGGGTGATCGGCAACAAGGGCGAACAACAGCGGTCGAACGATGCTGGCGAACCGGGCGGCACTGCAGGAAAACCGATCCTGAACAGGATCTTGAGCATGCAACTGACGTACACCGCTGTGGTGGTGGTGCGCTATTTCGGTGGAACGCTTCTTGGCAAAGCAGGGTTGATCAAGGCCTATGGCGAAGCCGCGCAACTTGCGCTGGAACAGGCGCCGATCGAGGAACGCGTCGTGCGCGGTACGATCGGCATCACCTGCACGCACGCTCAATTCGAAGCGATCAAACGCGAAGTGATCGCCTTGGAGGGTGAAGTGGTGAAGAGTGAATTCGCAGCGGTGGTGGATGCGGTGATCGCGGTGCCGCTGAGCAAGGTGAACGAGTGTGTGGAACGTTGGAGAGCGAGGGGGATCGAGGTGAGTCGTGAGTCGTGAGTCGTGAGTGGCGAGTCTTGAGCGGCGATCGGCGATCTTGAGATCTGGATCTTACGTGGTGCGTAGGCGATCGGTGCGTGATGATGCTGATATGTTTTGGTCGAATGTTGTCGGGCGCCGCATTTCGCGTGAGCGATCGCAGCGGTTACCCCGCAGGCCGTGCTTTTGACGGCCGAGGAGTATGAGCGAAGAGCGCGACGGCGCTGCATTTGAGCGCCGGCACGCCCAAAACTTCAACTGAAGAATTCCTTCATCGCCTCGTAGAATGCTGAAGGTGCCTTGCGCGGACGCATGGTCAGTTTGTCCACGAACACCAGTACCGTTTCTGCTTCGGTGAGCAGTGTGCCGGCCTCGTTGATGATCTTGTAGGTGAAGCGTATGCGCGCGGTGGGCATTTCGGCGATGGTGGTGCGCACGGTGATGCGATCGTCGTAAAGGGCCGGTGCATGGTAGGTGAGGTTGAACGATCGCACCGGCAGCATGATGCCTTCCTCTTCGAGGCGGCGGTACGGAAAACCCAGTGATCGCAAGGCTTCCACGCGAGCGACCTCGAGATACTGCGCGTAGTTGCCGTAGTACACATAGCCCATCTGATCGGTCTCGCCGTAGCGCACCCGCAGTTCCACTTCGTGCGTGAACATTGGGGAAAGGTATTGAAGGCAGGCCGAACAAGGTAGTTGCGCCGGGCCACGGATCGCATAATTTAGGGGACGCCCACCGATCCTGAAATGATCCACACCTGCATCACGAGAATTTATCCGGAGTGGATCGGTGTGATGCATCGTTCGTCGCTTTGGAACACCTTCCCATCGGCGATCCGCGCACGATCGGCGACCTTCTGCATGCCGCGCCAGTCAAGGGATCCAGAAGGATCGCAGCACGCGATGGCCCATGTGAAAAAATCTTTCTCGCAAAACATCTTCGCACATTTTTTTTTCACTTTCTTCGATCCATATTTGCGACCCTTAAGGAGCGGCGCCGCTCCGAAAGAGGAAACCGAGCAAGCATGTCACACACCCACCCAAACTCGCTGACCCATCCATGAAGAAGGACCACGAGAAGATCTGGGACAGGTGCCGCGAGGTGATCAAGGACAATGTCAGCCAGCAGAGTTTCAAGACTTGGTTCGAACCGATCAAGGCCTTGAGGTTGCAGGAGAGCGTCCTTACCATCCAGGTGCCGTCGCAATTCTTCTACGAATGGTTGGAGGAACATTACATCGGGCTACTGAAGAAGATCATTAAAAAAGAATTGGGCAACGAAGGGCGTCTGGAGTACTCCATCATCATGGAGAACGGCTTCCAGAGCGCCAACCCATACACTGTGAAGGTGCCGACGAGCAATGCCCGTGAAGTAAAGAACTCCAGCGTTCAAATGCCGATCGATGTGGCGCACAGCCCCATCAAGAACCCGTTCATCATTCCGGGCCTCCGGAAGATCAAGGTGGAAAGCCACCTGAACCCCAACTACTCCTTCGAGAACTACATCGAGGGAGATTGCAACCGACTTGCACGCAGTGCTGGTTTCGCCGTGGCACAGAAGCCCGGCGGCACTGCCTTCAACCCGCTGTTGATCTATGGTGGCGTAGGTCTTGGAAAGACACACCTTGCGCATTCGATCGGGATCGAGATCAAGAAGATCCATCCCGACAAGACGATCCTTTATGTTCCCGCGGAGAAGTTCACACAACAGTTCATCGAAGCTGTGAAGAACAACACCGTTGGTGATTTCACGCAGTTCTACCAGATGATGGACGTGCTGATCATCGACGATGTGCAATTCCTCGCCGGCAAGGAGAAAACGCAGGATGTGTTCTTCCACATCTTCAACCACCTGCACCAATCGGGCAAGCAACTGGTGATCAGCAGCGACAAGGCACCGGTGGAAATGGCCGGCATGGAACAGCGCCTCCTCTCCCGTTTCAAGTGGGGCCTGAGCGCCGATCTGCAAACGCCAAGCCTGGAAACGCGCATCGCGATCCTGGAGAAAAAGATGTACGCCGAAGGGCTCGATCTTCCGAAGGAAGTGGTGGAATACCTCGCATACAGCATCACCACGAACATTCGTGAACTGGAAGGTGCGATGATCAGTTTGATCGCCCAGAGCTCATTGAACAAAAAGGCCGTTACGCTCGATCTGGCCAAGCAGATGATCGACAAGTTCGTGAAGAACACGGCGCGCGAAGTGAGCATCGACTACATCCAGAAAGTGGTGTGCGATTACTTCGATCTGCCGATCGAACTGCTGAAGAGCAAGACCCGCAAACGCGAAGTGGTGCAGGCGCGCCAGATAGCGATGTACTTCGCGAAGCGCATGACCAAGAGCTCGCTCGCGAACATCGGCGCGCATTGCGGTGGAAAGGACCATGCCACCGTATTGCACGCATGCCGTACGGTGAACAACCTGCAGGAGACCGACAAGCAGTTCCGCGGTTACCTGGAGGATCTTGAGAAGAAGCTAAGCATCCATTGAGACGAGAACCTGAATGGAGAGAAGGGGCCGCGAAAGCGGCCCTTTTGTTTGGGGGTCCAGGTGAAAAAGTGAAAGAGTGAGAAAGTAAGAAAGCACTGTCAGTGATACTCTTCCGCGGTTTCACCCTTTCACTTCTTCTCTTCCGATCTTCGCAGCATGAAGATCCTGATGGTCTGCCTGGGCAACATCTGCCGGTCGCCGATGGCGGAAGGTGTGCTGCGGCATCTTGCGAAAGAGAAAGGCATGGAATTGCAGATCGATTCGGCCGGGACCAACCGCTATCACACCGGCGAGCCACCCGATCCACGTGCGCAGAAGGCCATGAAGAAGTACGGGATCGACATCTGCGATCTGCGGGCGCGAACCATTGGACCGGAGGATTTCAACAAGTTCGATCTGCTGCTGGTGATGGACCGGAGCAACCTTCGCGACGTGTTGAAGCTTGCCCCGGACGATGAATTGAAAGAGAAGGTGAAGCTGCTGATGGACTACGTACCGGATCACGCAGAACGTGAAGTGCCCGATCCCTACTATGGAGGTGAAGAAGGGTTCGATCGCGTGTATGAAATGTTGATCGAAGCGTGCAACGCATTGCTCGAAGATGTCCGATCGAAATAAGCCGGTACTCTATCTGTTACCCGTGTGGCTGGGCGAAAGCGGAGGCATCGAACAACTGCCGCCCGAGAACATCGCGATCGCTTCACGGTTGAAGCTCTTCTTCACCGAACATGAACGGACCGCGCGACACATGCTTCGTCGCATGGTACCCACGATCGATCTTTCGCAACTGGAGATGCACCGTCTGGACAAGGATTCGGATCATGAGGATGTGAAGGTGATGATCGAACGGCTGCGGCACTTCGGTGAAGGTGCGATCATAAGTGAAGCGGGAATGCCCGGCATCGCCGATCCCGGCGCCAGACTGGTGATGGAAGCGCACCGGCGGGTGATCGATGTTTCGCCACTCACCGGCCCGAGTTCGATCTTCCTTGCGCTGGCCGCATCGGGTTTGAGCGGACAGCAATTCACTTTCCATGGGTATCTGCCGCGTGAAGCGAACGATCGGAAGAACGCGATCAGGAAGCTGGAGACCGATGCCTTGAGGACAGGAGCATCTCAGATCTTCATCGAAACGCCCTACCGGAACGATGCATTGCTGGCCGACCTCCTGAAGTACTGCGGACATGAGGTACTGCTCACGCTCGCAGTGGATCTTACACAACCGGACAGTTTCGTGATGACGCTTCCGATCGAACAATGGAAGAAATGGAAGCCGGTGCTCGGGAAGCGTCCGGCCGTGTTCATCCTGGGCAGGTAACATACCTGTTAGTAACAATGATGTAAGCTTAGCGCCTTTAGGGTAACATTCTTGTTAGTAACAAAAGTGTTACCTTAGTGGTGTGAAGGAAGAGCTTTCCCCATTCCTGCTGGGCAAGGTTGTATCGGGCGATGTATTCGTAGACCGTGAAAAGGAAAGGCAGCGCCTGCGGACCAATTGCCTCAGTGGCAACAACACCGTGTTGATCTCGCCGCGGCGCTGGGGCAAGTCATCGCTGGTGCGGCAGGTCGCTCTGGACATGCGGCGCCAGAAGAACGTCCGATTCGCGTGGATCGACCTGTTCCACATACGTAGTGAGGATGATCTGCTGGAACGGATCACTGAAGCGGTGGTGAAGGCCACGACCACCAAGCTGGAAGAGCGCGTGAAGGACGTGAAGGAATTCCTTAAAGGCGTTGTGCCCCAGATCGGTTTCGGGGTGGATCCGCAGAGCGAGTTCAACCTGAAGCTCACCTGGCCGGAAGGGAAACGCGATGTGAGCGAGATCCTGGACATGCCGGAGAAGCTGGCGAAGAAGAAGAAGATCAGGCTGGTGATCTGCCTGGACGAATTCCAGAACATCGCCAACCTGCCCGATCCGGTCGGTCTCCAGAAGATACTTCGTGCAAGCTGGCAGCATCATAGGAACGTGTGCCATGTGATCTATGGCAGCAAGCGGCGCCTGATGCTGGACATATTCAATACCGATCGGATGCCTTTCTACCGGTTCGGTGACATGATCCTGCTGGAGAAGATCAAGCGGAAGGATTGGATCGGTTTCATCCAGAAACGGTTCGCCACCACCCGGAAGAAGATCACGATCGAAGCCGCGGAACTGATCCCCGAGCTGATGGACGATCATTCGCACTT
>JAEYYE010000374.1 GCA_023430945.1 Bacteroidota bacterium | reverse complement strand
TGCAGCCCATTCGGGGTGTAGCGCAGCCCGGTAGCGCACTTGCATGGGGTGCAAGTGGTCGCTGGTTCGAATCCAGTCACCCCGACGGAACAAAGGGCCATCCGCAAGGATGGCCTTTTTGTTCTCTGGCAGGGTTCACTCCCCCTTATACAGAGGCTTTCGCTTTTCCAGGAACGCCTTCACGCCTTCATTGTAATCGTAGCTGCGGCCGGCGATGCTCTGCAGTTCGTTCTCCGTTTCAAGTTGCGCATCAAGATCGTTCGCCATGGATCGGTTCAGCGCTTCCTTTGTCAGTGCGATCGCTTTCGTTGGCATGGTCGCGAGTTGGCGTGCAAGTTTGGTCGCTTCATCCTTAAGCAGGTCGTCGGGAACTGCTTTCCAGATCATACCAAGTTCTTCAGCCTTTTTTGCTCCCAACTTGTCGGCAAGGATCATTTGTCCGAAGGCGCGCTGCATGCCGACCAACCGAGGAAGCGTGAACGTTCCGCCACTGTCCGGGATCAGTCCGATCTTGATGAAGCTTTGGATGAATACCGCGCTTTCTGCAGCCAACGTGAGATCGCATGCATACGCGATGTTAGCGCCTGCGCCGGCGGCAATGCCGTTCACTGCAGCGATCACAGGTTTCGGAATCGATCGGATCCGCTTCACGATCGGGTTGTATTGCGTGTTGATGATGTCTTCGATCTTGGTGCCGGGAGCGATCGCTTCCTCCAGATCCTGGCCCGCAGAGAAAGCGCGGCCTTCACCGGTGACCAACACAGCGCGCACCGAGGCATCATCATTTGCGCGATCCAGCGCGTCGATCACTTCCAACGACATTTCCCGATCGAAGCTGTTCAATTTGTCGGGACGGTTCAGGCTGATGATTGCCACGCCATCGGCGATGGTGAAGTGGATCTTGGTATGCGACATGGTACGAAGATCAGCCGATCGGACCGTTCAGATCACTTTAGGATCAAATTCTCGGCTCACAAACACTTGAACTGATCAAAAGGCTCCAGGCAATCATTGCATTTCCAAAGCGCCTTGCAAGCAGTGCTGCCGAAGTTGGAGAGCATCACGGTGTTCTTCGAGCCGCATTGGGGGCACTCCATCACGGGCGAACCGCCTTTCAGGGCACGGATGTCGGCGGACTTTTCCGGAGGCGCGATGCCGTATTCCTTCAGTTTGCGGCGGCCTTCATCGGTGATCCAGTCGGTGGTCCAGGCAGGGGCAAGGGTGAGTTTCACCTCCACTTCAGGCACGCCATTATCCAGCAATTCCTTCTTGATGTCGGCGGCCATCACATCCATGGCAGGGCAGCCGGTGTAGGTGGGAGTGATGGTGATGATCGCCTTGCCCTGCTCATCGACCTCCACCTGCCGCACCACACCCAACTCCAGCACGTTGATCACTGGGATCTCCGGATCCTTTACGTAGTCCAGGAGTTCGAGGATGCGGGCTTGGGTGATCATGGATGCATGCATTGAACCGCAATGACGCTCCCGCAGTACTGCGGGAGACGCAACGAGAACCCGACGTTCACATTATGTCGTACTTCTACTTCCATTACTCCTGGCCAATGATCGCTTCGATGGTCTTGATCATCTCCACTGTGTGCTCGTGAAGCCTATGAACGACTTCTCCTTCCACGTTCACGAAATCGTCATAGTCACTGCTGTGGCGGCGTTCGAAGAGTTCGGAGTAGGCCAGGCCAAGCTCCTCAGCGATCTTTCCAGTGGCCAGGAAGAGCATGCTGAATTGTTGGCGCACACCCTTGTGTGTCTTAGGGAAGATATCGTGCGTGCCCAGCGCTGCCAATACCGCATAGAACATCGCATAATACAGCCTGTTCATGCTTCCACGCCATAGTTCCTGTTCCAGGAGCACCCTGGCCTCCGTCATTGCTTCATGCGCGCAACGCATCCGGTACCGCACCAATTCATCGCGCTCATTTGGGCTCATAACGAAACCGCTTCACGCTGCACGTTGTCGAAGAAAGGGGTGCCTTTATGCCGTTCCAGCCATTCCTTGCGCGTGTACACCAAAGGGCTGATGATGCGGCCGGTGCTCCATTCCAGGCGATACAGAGGCGATTTGATGCGCATGCCTTCATCGTAACTCACGCGATCCCCTTCGGGCAGTAAGATCAACAGGTCGATGTCCGATTCTGCCCCCTGTTCGCCGCGTGCGTAGGAACCGTACAAGAGCACCTGAGCCGCGGGCTCCACCGCGGTCACGCGTCGTTTGATCTCCTGGAGAATGTCAGGGGCGGCCATAGCGTATCAAAATTAAGAAGGAGGCCGATGGCAACCCCGTCGAAATCGACGGGGTTGGTTGGTGGACGGATCATGATCCGTATGGAATGTCTGCGGACGGATCATGATCCGTCCCTACCATTCCACGCCGGGATACGCCCGCTGCATGAATTGCATCTCCGCCAGCATGGGTCCCATGTACTCGCTGTGGCGGCCGCTGCGGCCGCCGGTCTGCATGTAGGCGTCGGCGGGGCGCTGCAGGGTGGCTTCGGCCAGCACCCGCACCACCGTTTCGTTGAAGCTCTTGCGGATAGTGGCCATGTCCGGGGCGATATCTTCCTTCACCAGCTGCTGGTGCACTTCATCGCTTTCGAAGAGTTCGCCGGTGTAGGTCCAGAGGTTGTCCAGTGCTTCCTGGGCGCGGCGGTGGCTTTCTTCAGTGCCATCACCGAAACGGATCACCCACTCGCTGCTGTGGCGCAGGTGGTAGGTGGCCTCCTTCACGCTTTTGCCTGCGATGGCCTTCAGCTGCTCGTCCTTGCTGTTGAGAAGGGCCTGCATCAGCGGCAGGTGGTATGCATCGAATAGGAAGCTCCGCACGATGGTGTGGGCGTAATCACCGTTGGGCTGCTCCACCAGCAAGGTGTTGGTGAATTGCCGCTCATCTCGCATGTAGGCCAGATCATCTTCTGATCGGCCTTTGCCTTCGATCTGTCCGGCGTAGGTGAGAAGGTTGCGGGCTTCGCCCAGGTGGTCGAGCGCGCGGTTGGTGAGGGCGATATCCTCTTCCAGCTGAGGCCCATGGCCGCACCATTCGCCGAGGCGCTGGGCCAGGATGAGGAGGTCGTCGCCGAGGCGGAGGGTGTATTGGAATAATGAGTTGCTCATGGTGAATAGG
>JAEYYE010000367.1 GCA_023430945.1 Bacteroidota bacterium | reverse complement strand
AAAGAGTCGCGTTGCGCCTGGATCAGGTTGGCGGGTGAATCCGCCGTGATCGAACCCAACAGATAATTCAGCGCCGCGGAAAGTACCGGTAACGCGAAGCCGGCTTGCAGCCCTTGCGCCACCACATATTTCAGATCCATCTGGTATGCGTTCAGCCGATCGACTATCGAAGGAGCGAGCAAAAGCTGATCGGTGGATCGAAAAACTTCGATCAACTCCTCCATGAATTCCGATCGAATGATGCAGCCGTTGGTCCAGATCCGGGCGATCTCGCTGAAGTCGAGGCCCCAACCATGGTGCTCTGAGGCCGCTCGCATCAGATCGAAACCCACCGCATGGTTGATGATGCGCGTGGACTGGTACGCATTCTTCAGTGCCGCGATGAACCGAACGGGATCGTCGGCCCTTGCCGTTCCGTGTCTGTACAGATCGGCGGCCTTCAAGCGAAGCGTTCTTCTTGCAGAGATCTGGCGGGCAGTGACCGCTTCTGTGAGTGGGCTGTAGGGCACACCGTATTCCAAGGCCGCCCCGACCGACCAGCCGCCGGTTCCTTTTTGTCCCGCTTGATCGAGGATCTTGTCCAGTAACAATTCGCCATCTTCCTTATGACGAAGAATTTCGATCGTGATCTCCAGCAGATAGCTGCCGATTCCGTCCTGCTTCCACCTTTCGAAGGTCTGCGCGATCTGCTCCGGCGGTAGCTGCGCGTATTGGCGCATCAAGTGGTACGCTTCGGCCAATGCCTGCATTTCGCCGTATTCGATGCTGTTGTGCACCATCTTGGTGAAATGCCCGGCGCCTTCCGGCCCGATGTACGTTGTGCAGGGTTTTCCATTCTTGTCCTTCGCAGCGATTTCTTCCAGGTAATGTGCGATCAGGGCATAGCCTTCCTTCGATCCGCCGGGCATCAGCGACGGACCTTTCAGAGCGCCTTCCTCGCCACCTGAAATGCCGGTGCCAACGAAATGGATCCCCTTCTCTTCGATCGATCTCGTCCTTCGCGCGGTGTCCTTGTAAAAGGAATTGCCGCCATCGATCACCACATCTCCCGGCTGCAACAATGGAAGCAAAGTTTCCAGTTGAAGATCCACCGCAGGTCCGGCCGTGATCATCAACAGGATCTTCCGTGGGCGTGATAAGGACTTCACAAAAGCCTGCAGATCGTCGAAGCCTTTCAGATCGCGTAGCGATGGATTTCCTTCCACGATCGATTTTGCGACACTTTCCTCCTTGCCCGCCACATGACGGTTGTAGATGGAGACCGTGATCCCTTTTCCGGCCAGGTTCAGCGCAAGACTTTTGCCCATCACACCAAGGCCGATCAACCCGAATTCCGATGGATCCTTCATCACCTTTAATTTTTCCATGATCTGTTCAACAAGTACCTCCGGTGGATCCGCCACATCCAGATGCCATCCATAGGCGGGCTTCTCCAGATCGGTGAGTTGCGATCGGAGCAATGTTCGCGGCATGAAATGACCGATCCGCGATCGCAACCTTTCCTCGAGCAGTTCCTCATTGCCTTCCAGAAAAACCCATTGCACGGTATCCTTCAATTCACCCTGCAGGATCTGGCGGTACTTCTCCTTCAATGCGGAGCAGGCGAGCACCGCACCGCCATCGTTCGCCCACCGGTTCACGTGTGCGGCCAGTTCCTGTAGCCACTCCTGCCGATCCGCATCGGTGAGCGGCTGGCCGGCCTTCATCTTCTCCACGTTCGCGATCGAGTGAAGATCATCGGCGTCGTAAAACGGAATGTTCAACCGTTCGGCAAGCAACGCACCCACCGTTGATTTCCCACTGCCCGAAACGCCCATTACGATGATCACCATGCTCCCGCGCGAACTTTCACTGTGACCGTTCTTCTTCTTCAGCCTTCAATTGCCTGATCCGATCACGGAGATAAACGCAGTGCTCGTAGTTCTCCGCTTCCTCGTTCTCCTTCAGTTCGGTCTCCAACGTTTCGATCGTATCGGTATCCACACGCAGCTTCAGGCGCGTGCCATCGAAGAACTCCTTCAGATCGAATTCAGGATGTTCTCGTGTTCGCGTGCGGCCCGCGAGCTGAAGGTCCAACTGATAGATCTTCCTATTGTATTCAAGGAACCAATCCGTGGTAGCCGTACCGAGGTCGCCGAGCAATTCGCGGCAATCGGGACATTCATGGCTGTGGTCCTTCAGATCGATGCCGTGCAGTTCGATCAGGATGTGCGGATGCTCCTCCACGTAAGGACGTGGTACGAGAAAGATGCCGATGCTGCTCGCATCGAAAAGGATCTCCGCACCGGTGCGGCGGTTGAACAGGCGTGACATGGTGCCTTAAAGCTACCCACTGACCTGCAGGATCCGTCGATGGATCTCTCGAAGAAACCTCGACCGTATGAACGGTCCTGCGATCAGCGAAGGATCTTCAATGTCTCTTGAAGTTCGCCACTGCGGACTTTCACGAGGTAAGCGCCCGCCTTTTCCAGAACGAAACTCGCGCGATCCGATCGTGGTGAACTCGAA
>JAEYYE010000348.1 GCA_023430945.1 Bacteroidota bacterium | reverse complement strand
GAAGAGTGGGATCTCTGCTATGCGATAACTACAGATGGTGAGAACGTTATCGCAGCTGGTATGAGCTATGGAGGAGGTTATATAGACGGTCGAGGTCGTGTCATCAACATAAGCGCAGAAGGAGCAGAACAATGGAGCTTTGCCGATACGATAGCTGGCTCTTCTGAATTAAAAGGTGTTAAAGTCTTAGATGGGAAGATCATTGCGGTAGGCTCGAAGGAGGTGGACGGCTCTAAGCAGGCCATGATCATTGCTTTGGATCTGGCAGGTGAGGAGCTCTGGCGAAAATATTTTGGTGGAGATCAAGATGATCGATTCAATTCAGTCACTGGAAATGCAGCAGGTGAGATCATCGCTGCCGGTGTGACAAGGAGTCTGTCTGAATTCGAACGGATTTGTATTGTGAAGGTGACAGCTGAAGGCGATGAGGTATGGCAGCGAGATATAGGTGCAGCCACCGCTGATGCTGGAGCAAATGCTATTGAGCAAGATCACGGGTCTGGTTACATCTTGACAGGTTACAACACTTTAAATCTTGGAAGCTATGATATGATCATTACAGCGATTGATGAGGATGGGTGGTTTGAATGGGGGGATAATTACGGAGTCGGTGTTCCCGCTATAGGAAATTCTGTGAAAGCTACCATTGACGGTGGATATGTTATGGCGGGATGGTCTGAAGGTCATGGCCCTGGAATTCGAGCCATGTATGTGGTTAAAACTGATTCGGTGGGATCAACAGCTTCGAACGTTATTCCATATCTAGATCCCGTCTCCGTCCCAACCCATACCAATTCCGCTTATTCGATCCACCCCAACCCAGCCTCACCTGGCAGTACTCTGAACATAACAAATTCACAAATGGATCACGTCAGATCCATTGCAATTTCAGATCCAAGTGGGAAAGTGATCATGCAGCAGGACTGCCACGCCTGTGAAGAATTCGATCTTCCTTCGATCTCTCGAGGCTTGTATCATTTAAGGATCGAGAACGAAGATGGATCGAGGTCGATCCTTCCTCTCATTATCCACTGATCCACCTGTCCCCATTCATCCCGCCCTCTTCCCGCATCTTTGCGCTATGCGGCCCGATCGCACTCGCGTTCTCTTCCTGTACACCGAAGCCGCGCCTTACCTTATCGCCTGCCTGCGCCAATTGGCCATCGATCACAGCGTTGAAGTTCACTTGGTTCGCTGGCCTGTTAACAACGAAGCTCCCTTCACGTTCACAGATGATCTGATCAAGATCACGGAACGGGATCGCAACGACGACGCGCTTGCATCTCATGTCGATCGGATCTCACCTCACATCATCTTCACGAGTGGGTGGGTGGACAAAGGTTATGTGAAGATCTGCCGCAGGTACCGATCGCAAGGTTTCCCGGTCGTGCTTTGCAGCGACACCGCATGGCGTGGTGATCTGCGGCAATTGCTCGCGCTGCCGATCGCCCGCTCCTATGTCCGATCGGCATTCTCCCACGCCTGGGTGACCGGCGAAGCCCAGGCGAAGTACGCGAGGAAACTCGGTCTTCGATCCGATCGGATCAGAAAAGGTTTCTATTCGGCGGATACGGATCGGTTCCTTCCGATCGGTGAACAGAACCTGCAAAGGGATCCGGCTTGGCCCCATCGCCTGCTTTGCGTGGCTCGCTATATCCCGACAAAAGGACATCAATACCTGTGTGATGCATTCGCGGAATTATGCGACGAGAATGGTGCCGGTGACTGGGAACTCTGGATCGCAGGGACCGGTGAACTTTTCGAGCGGGTGATGAATTCCAGAAGCGGCGCGCATCCACGGATCCGGCATCTCGGTTTCAAACAGCCGCATGAAATGGAGATCGTGTTGACGCAGGTTGGCGCTTTCATACTACCAAGCACCTACGAACCTTGGGGCGTGGTGGTGCATGAACACACCTGCGCTGGATCGCCGCTGCTGCTGAGCGATGCTGTTGGCGCTGCTGAGAAATTTCTTCGACCCGGAGAGAACGGCTTCTCATTCAAAGCTGGAGATAGAGATCATCTGAAGAGAACACTTCGCAAGTTGATCCGCCTAAGTGATGTCGATCTTGTCGCCATGGGCCGAAAAAGCCACGCGCTCGCACAGCAATGGGATCCGCGGAAATGGGCGGCAACAGCCATGGAATTCATTTCCGATCGGCCATGAAGAAGCCGCAAGTGCTGGTGTTGATCGATTGGTACAAGCCTTTCTTCAAGGCCGGCGGACCTGTGCGTAGCATGGTGAATATGGTGGAGCATCTGCACGATCGGATCGACTTCCATATCGTTACCGGCGATCGCGATTACATGGCCGATCACCGGAGCGAAGAGGTGCGCACCGATGGCTGGATCGCTGGCGAGAATGGTGAACGGATCTGGTACGCTTCAAAAGAGAAGCGAACACTACGCAACTGGTTCAACCTGCTGGCTTCGGCCGATCACGATGTGGTCTATTGCAACGGACTTTTTTCCCGCTGGTCCACGATCATTCCGCTCTGGATCCTGCGAGGATCGCAGCAACGAAGGATCGTGGCGGTGCGTGGCATGCTGGCGAAAGGTCCGATGTCGCAACGGCCGCTGAAGAAACGCCTTTTCATTTTCATCATGAAGATGATCGGTTGTTTCAAGGGTGTTGAATTCCAGGCGACGAACCAGGAGGAAGTGAATGATATCAAGCGATGGATCGGCCGATCGGTTAAGATCCACCTTGTACCGAACCTGCCCCGAAAGCAGCGATCGGCCTTGATCCCGATCCGCAAGGTGCAAGGCGAATTGAAGCTGATCAGCCCAGCTCGCATCGCCGAGGAGAAAGGAACGCTCTTCGCGATCGAACGCCTTCGCAACGTGAAGGGGAACGTGATGTTCGATCTCTACGGGACAGTTTACGATCAGGTCTACTGGCAGCTATGTGAAAAGGCGATCGCCGCACTGCCACCGAATGTTACCGTTACGCTGCACGGTCAGTTGGACAACGAGGAAGTGATGCGCGTGATCGCCGGATCGCACATGCTCTACATGCCGAGCACTGGTGAGAATTTCGGGCATGCCATGTTCGAGGCGCTTTCCGTGGGAAGGCCGTTGCTGATCAGCGATCGTACGCCATGGCGCCATCTGGAGGGCCATAAGGCCGGCTGGGACCTGCCGCTGGAAGATCCCGATCGCTTCGCGGATGCCCTTCAAAAGGCGGTAGATATGGATGATCGGGAATTTCAACAGCTTGTTCTCGGCTCATTTGCTTTCTCGCGGCGATATTTGGCCGGCAATAACGCAGTGAAGGAATGTCTGGAAATGTTCAGGAGCTGATGGAACAGAAGGCGGTGGATCTTTCACGCTTCGATAATTCGAAGACCTTCGATCCCGGTGCTGGCTTTATGAAGCGTACGCTCTGGTATTTCACAAATGCCCTGTTCTTCCTGAATCCCTGCTTCCCATTCCGTCGCGTAAAACCTTATCTGCTCCGGCTTTTTGGCGCGCAGGTGGGTCGTGGGGTGGTGATCCATCCTTGCGTGAACATCAAATTCCCTTGGAAACTTTCGATCGGTGATCACAGTTGGATCGGTCAACGCGCATGGCTCGACAATCTGGACCGGCTCACGATCGGAAACAATGTGGTGATCAGCCAGGGTGCCATGATCATTCAGGGAAGCCACGATTACAAGAAGATCGATTATCCCACGTTCACCGGCCCCGTGGTGCTGGAGGACGGCAGCTGGATCGGTGCCGGGGCGATCGTTACGCTCGGCGTGCGTGTGGGTTCACACGCAGTGCTTTCCGTAGGAAGCGTGGCCACCAAGGACCTCGATCCGTACATGATCTACCAGGGCAATCCGGCGCGTCCGCTGCGGCGGCGTTTCATTGAGTGAGTCGATCGCCATGAAGGTCACGCTGATCACTGTTTGCCGCAATGCCGCCGCTGTGATCGCGGAAACGCTGGAAAGTGCGTTGTCGCAGGATCATGATCGGATCGAGTTGATCGTGATCGATGGCGCGAGCACCGATGGTACCGTGGAGATCCTTCGCGATCTTGAGCAGCGCGTGAATTCCAGCCCTGCCCCCGGTCCCACAATGGTGCTCGTGAGCGAACCGGACAACGGGATCTACGATGCCATGAACAAAGGTCTGCGCCTGGCCACCGGCGATGTGATCGGTTTTCTCAACGCGGGCGATCTGTTGATGGATCGTGGCGTGATCGGAAAAATGGTGCGTGAATTCGATCGAACGGGGGCGGATGCGGTGTACGGCGACATCATCATGGTGGATGAGCACGACATCAACAAAGTGCATCGCACCTGGCGCGGCAAAGGATACGATCGATCGAACTTCAGCAAAGGCTGGATGCCACCGCATGTGGCCACCTTCATCAAGAAAAACGCGTACGATCGCTTCGGTATCTTCAACACGGATCTGCGGATCGGTGCCGATTACGAGATCCTGCTGCGTTTCCTGTACAAGCACAGGATCGCAACGGTGCACCTGCCGGAGATCCTGGTGCGATTCCGGCTCGGCGGCATGAGCAACGGCAACATCCGGCAGATCCTTCAGGCCAACCGCGAAGTGCGCCGATCATGGGGTTTGAACGGTTTGAAAGCGCCACCGTTACTGGTGACCCGCAAGCTGTGGAGCAAGGTGATGCAGTTCTTTCACTGATCGGGCCGCGTTGAATTAATTTCAGGCTTTCATCCATTGAAATGAACAAGGAATCATTCCGTGTATCCGGAGAGGAACTATTGAACAAGATCAAGCAATTGATCGCCGAAGGCAACGTGCGCAAGGTGACCATATTGAACAAGGATGGCCGGGAAGTGATGAGCTTTCCCCTCACGATCGGCGTAGTGGGAGCTGTTCTGGCCCCGTTGCTCGCCGCGATCGGCGCGCTGGCCGCCCTGATCGGCGAATGCACGATCGCGGTGGAGCGCGATCACGCCACACCGAAACCACCGCCCGCCGCACCCCCGCCCGGCGCGGAAAAATTCTGATCGCGATACAGGAGCTTCACAGCTCTTAACAGCGAACTGTTCCTGCTTCCCTTTCTGCAACGGTTACATTTGTAACTGTTTCGATCCCTTTTGAATACTCCCGATCCCTCCGTTTCCGTAGGTTATTGGGCTGCGATCGTGGCGCAGCAACATTATACCCTCCTGCTCGATCGCATGCGCGGGCACGACCTCGATCGGGGTTTCTATGCACTGCTCACCATAGCCGAGAACGATGGCCGCATGAGCCAGCAGGAACTCGCCGAAGCGATGCATATCGAGAAGGTGACCATGTTACGCCTCATCGATATGCTCAGTGAGAAGGGATATGTGGAAAGGATCGGCTGCGCCAACGATCGTCGCAAGCATCACATAAGGTTGCTTCCCAAGGCCAGGCCGGTGGTGGAGCGCATCCGGAGTGTTTACAAGGAATTGAACCAGATCGCATTCAAAGGACTGAAAGCCGCCGATCGCAAGCTGCTCATCCAGCACATGAACAGGATGCTCGGCAACCTGGCGATAGGTGATCTGCGCCCGGTGCCGCTCAAATACAAGAAGACCGCACGATGAAAATTATGCCAATGCTGCTCGCGATACCGGCGTGCCTCATGTTGCACGCATGCGGTAGTGAGGAGAAGCCCACCGGGTCTTCTGGTCCGCCACCGGCGATGGCCGTGCAGGTACATGTGCTGCGCCCTTCACTTCTCAGGAATACGATCTCGACCACGGGTACGCTGGTCGCCAACGAAGAAGTGGAGATCCGAAGTGAAGTGAGCGGCCGGGTCACGTCCATCGGTTTCAAGGAAGGCGCGAAGGTGCAGGCCGGCCAGGTGCTCGTTCGCCTGAACGACGATGATCTGCAGGCCCAGTTAAGGAACGCTGAAGCAGCGCTGAAACTCGCGAAGCTCACCGAGGAAAGGCAGCAGCAATTGCTCGATGTGAAGGGCATCAGCCAGGAGGCTTTCGAAGGCACGCAGGTGGATCGGATCGCAAAGGAGGCGCAGGTGGATGAGTTGAAAGCACAGATCGCAAAGACCACCATACGGGCACCATTCCCGGGAATGATCGGTCTTCGCTCGATCAGCGAAGGCGGTTATGTGGCACCCACCACGTTGATCGCCACGCTCACCCAGACAGACCCGATGAAGCTGGACCTGAACGTGCCCGAACGGTTCGGCCGTGATATGCAGGCCGGAACCTCGGTGGCGTTCACGATCCAGGGCGATACGACAGGTTATACGGCCGAGGTCTACGCAGTGGAACCTCGCGTGGATCCCGCCACCCGTACCGTGAAGGTGCGGGCGCGAAGCAGCAATCCACATGGCAGGCTCGTCCCCGGTTCGTTCGCGCGGGTGAACGTCGACCTCGGCACAGTGAAGGATGCGCTCACCATTCCCACCGAAGGATTGATCCCCGATATACAGGGACAGACCGTGATCCTGATCAAGGATGGAAAAGCGAAGACAGCGCGTGTGGAGATCGGATCGCGCACGGAGACCGAAGTGCAGCTGATCAGCGGTGTGCAGCCCGGCGATACCGTGGTCACCAGTGGCCTCCTCACTGTGAAGGAAGGGATGGCGTTGCGGCCGGCCGATGTGGCGGGGGAACGGCAGGATACGACGCAAAGCGCGAGCGTGAAGGAATGAACATCAGCTCGATCAGTATAGAACGGCCCGTACTCGCCACGGTGATCAGCATCTTCATCGTGCTGTTCGGCATCATCGGTTTCACGTACCTAGGCGTGCGCGAATATCCCAGCGTCGATCCGCCGATCATCACCGTTACAACGAACTACACCGGCGCAAATGCCGACATCATCGAGAGCCAGATCACCGAGCCGCTGGAGGAAAGCATCAACGGGATCGCGGGGATCCGATCGCTCACCAGCATCAGCAGCGATGGCCGCAGCACCATCACCGTTGAATTCGAGCTCGATGTCGATCTGGAAGCAGCGGCGAATGATGTACGGGATCGTGTGAGCCGTGCGGTACGGAACCTTCCCACAGATACCGATCCGCCGATCGTAGCGAAAAGCGATGCAGATTCGAGCCCGATCCTTTCCATGACGATCCAGAGCGATCAGCGAAGCCTGCTGGAGCTAACGGAGATCGCGAACAACATCTTCAAGGAAAGGCTGCAGACGATCCCCGGCGTAAGCGAGATCAGGATCTGGGGTGAGAAGAAGTACAGCATGAAGCTGCAGCTCGATCCGGTGAAGATGGCGGGCTACGGCATCACGCCGGGCGATATCCGCACAGCGCTGGAACGCGAGAACGTGGAACTGCCAAGTGGCCGCATCGAGGGCTATCGCACCGAGCTCAGCATCAGAACGCTCGGCAGGCTTACAACGGAGCAAGAGTTCAACGACATGATCATCCGCGAAGATGGGAACGTGCTTGTGCGTTTGCGGGATGTGGGCCGCGCCATGCTGGCGCCGGAGAATGAACGCACGCTGCTTCGCGGCAATGGCGGCATTCCACAGGTGGCGGTAGCTGTTACGCCGCAGGCGGGAAGCAACTACGTGGCCATCGCCGATGAATTCTACCGGCGCGCCGATCGGATCAAGGCCGAACTCCCCGGCGATCTGCGCTACGATCTGGCGATGGATACCACTGTGAGCATTCGCAATGCGATCCTCGAAGTGGAGGAGACCATCTTCATCGCGTTCATCCTTGTGGTGCTCATCATCTTCATCTTCCTGCGCGACTGGCGCACCACGCTCATTCCGGTACTGGCGATCCCGATCTCGTTGATCGGCGCGTTCTTCATCATGTACGTCGCCGATTTCAGCATCAACATACTTACGTTGCTCGCCGTTGTGCTGGCCACGGGTATCGTGGTGGATGATGCGATCGTGGTGCTCGAGAACATCTATGCGAAGATCGAAGGGGGAATGGATCCGATGCGTGCCGGACATGAGGGATCGCGCGAGATCACCTTTGCGATCATCAGCACCACGGTTACGATCGCGGCGGTGTTCCTGCCGATCATCTTCCTCAGCGGTCTCACAGGAAGATTGTTCCGCGAATTCGGCATCGTGGTGGCGGGTTCGGTGATCATAAGCGCGATCGTCAGCCTTACGCTCACGCCAATGATGAGCGCGCGTTTGTTGAAACACAAGACGAAGCAGAGCCGCTTTTTCGAGATCACTGAAAAGTGGTTCAACAAGCTCGCCGATGGTTATAGGAACACGCTCGAAAAATTTCTTGTGCGCCGCTGGATCGCATTTCCGATCATGATCGTAAGCTTGATCTTGATCTATGTGGCCGGCGTGAACACGCCGAGCGAACTGGCTCCGATGGAGGACAAGAGCCGCTTCACCATAAACAGCACCGCGCCGGAAGGCACGAGCTACGAGATGATGCTCGACTACTTGGGCCGCATCCTCCAGACCGTGGATACCATGCCTGAAACGCAAAGCGTGCTTTCCGTGACATCCCCTGGTTTCGGTGGATCGGTCTCGGTGAATTCCGGTTTTGTTCGCGTTACGCTCGTGGATCCCGATCAGCGCGATCGCACACAGGACCAGATCGCGAAGCAAGTGAACGCACTTGTGCAGCAACACAATCTTGCGCGAAGTTTCGTGATCCAGGAAGCCACCATCGGCGGCGGCCGCGGCCGCGGGCTTCCCGTGCAGTACGTGATCCAGGCGCCGGATTTCGAACGGCTGCGCGAAGTGATCCCCACATTCCTGGATGCGGCGCGCCAGGATCCGGTCTTCCAGGTGGTGGACCTCAACCTGAAGTTCAACAAGCCCGAACTGAGCGTGGAGATCGATCGTGATCGTGCGCGAACGCTCGGCGTGAGCGTTCGGGATATCGCGGAAACACTTCAACTCTATTTCAGCGGACAGCGTTTCGGTTACTTCATCCTGAAAGGGAAACAATACCAGGTGATCGGCCAGGCATCACGCAACCAGCGCGATGCACCTGTGGATCTCGCGAACGCCTACGTGCGCAACGATCGCGGTGAATTGATCCAGTTGGAGAACCTTGTGCGAACCACCGATCAAAGCAGCCCGCCGCAGCTGTACCGGTACAATCGCTATGTGAGCGCCACGGTGAGCGCTTCCATGACGGAAGGCCATACGATCGGCGATGGCATCGAGGCGATGGATCGGATCGCCGGCCAGGTGCTCGATGAAAGTTTCAGCACGGCGTTGGATGGCGAGAGCAAGGAATTCACCGAAAGTTCCAGCAGCCTCACGTTCGCGCTCATCCTTGCGCTGGTCCTTGTATTCCTCATCCTTGCCGCGCAATTCGAAAGCTGGGTGGATCCATTGATCGTGATGTTCACCGTTCCGTTGGCGCTGGCCGGCGCGTTGCTGAGCCTCTGGCTCGGCGGCCATACATTGAATATCTTCTCACAGATCGGCATCATCGTATTGATCGGCCTTGTCACCAAGAACGGGATCCTGATCGTGGAATTCGCCAACCAGAAACGTGAAAAGGGAATGGAGAAGATGCAGGCGGTGATCGAAGCGGCCACGCAACGTTTCCGTCCGATCCTGATGACCACGCTGGCCACCGTGCTCGGTGTACTTCCGATCGCGCTCGGCCTTGGTGCGGCGGCAAAGAGCCGCGTGCCGATGGGCACCGCATTGATCGGAGGACTTCTCTTCGCGCTTGTGCTCACGCTCTTCGTTGTTCCGGCGCTTTACAGTTTTATGGCAAGCAAGGTCGCAAAGCGATCCACGCCAGCAACCACCGATCAAGCATGAGATACGTGGGATCGATCGTTCTCCTTTTCAGCGTTGGATCGCTGATCGCGCAGGATACAACGAACATGCTCACGCCCGATCAGGCGGTGGCGATCGCCCTGGAGCATAACCACGGCATACGGCTCGCACGGCTGCAGGCTGGAACATCACAGGTGTTGAACGATGCCGGCAACGCCGGAATGCTTCCGGTACTTGGCTTGAATGGACTTTACAGCATCGATAACAGCAGCACACGCCAGGTGTTCTTCAGCGGAGAAGTGCGCGATGCGGACAATGCGAACACACAGGTGCTCGATGGGGCGCTTTCGTTGAACTGGACGGTCTTCGACGGGCTGGCGATGTTCGCGCGCAAGGATCGGCTGGAAGCGCTTGAGCTGATCGGCCGATCGGAATTGAAGCGGCAGGTCGAAACAACGATCCACGATGTACTGAACAACTATTACCTCGCCGTGCAGATGGAAAGCGCAGTAAGCGTGCAGCGTGAAGGGCTGGTCACATCGCGCGAAAGGTTGCGGATCGTGGAGATCGGCGAACGGCTTGGCGCCGCAAGCGGATTGGAACTGGTACAGGCGAGGCTCGATCTCAACGCGGACAGCAGCGCGCTCCTCGACCTCATCGATCAGCGTTCATTCGCCGTATCGGCACTTAATACGTTGATGGGCCGGGATCCTTCCATGCCGGTGCGCCTTGGATCCGCGATCCCCGCCACCGACGAGCTGGATCTTACCGTGATCCGTGACAAGGCCCGCACCAACAACCCTTCGCTCGCACAGGCGAAGCACATGCAGCGATTGGCCGAAGCATCGGTGCGCGAATTGCGCGGCGCGCTGTTACCGCAGGTGGATCTGTTCGCCAATTATGGGTACCGCCGAAGCACCAGCGATGTCGGTTTCATACAGAGCAGCCGCGCGGTGGGACCGGATTATGGCACCATGATCAGCATTCCGCTGTTCAGCGGCTTCCAGCAAAGATCAGCGTTGGAAGTCGCCCGTATCCAGCAGGAACAAGCAGCTCTTTCCACCGATCAGGTGCAACTCCAGCTCGATCAACAGATCACCGATGGTTGGACTACCTATAACACCGCGCGCCAGCGTGTCGCGATGGAATCCACGAACCTTGAAGGGATAAGGCAACAGGTTGAAGTGGCGCTGGAAAGCTACCGGCTCGGTATGCTCACGGCCGTAGAGCTACGCGATGTGCAACAAGGGATGATCACAGCTGAGAACCGGCTGCTTCTCGCACAATACGAAGCGAAGATGGCCGAGTTGCGATTGAAGATCCTGGCGGGTGAGATCTAGGAAAGTCTATTTCCGATCGACGAGCCTGCCATCGATCTCGACCAGATCAGAGCATCCAAAAACCGCCTGAATTTCACTGACTTTGGAACGATACTTGATATTTCCGCGACCCTAACCAATTGACCACAGAACCGATGAAGAATTTGTTTTTGACCGCGGCTTTTGCTCTGGCCGGAACTTTTGCGTTCGCACAGACAACCCCAGATCGCCCTGCAGCGGCTCCCGCTCCCACCGAAGCGAAGGCGCAGGACACCAAGAAGGCATGCTCGATGCCCGACATGCGTGAAGTACAGAAGCTCGATCTCACACAGGATCAGCTGGTGCGCGTGCGTGAGATCCAGGCGGAATGCGAGCGCGATTGCGCTGCCGCAAAAGCCGAGAAAGGCGAAATGGACCACGAGGCGATGGCCAAGCATCAGGCCCGCATCCAGGAAGTGCTCACTCCTGAGCAGTACGAGAAGTATCTCGCACTTTCCGACAAGAAGGAAGGGCACGATCACGGCCATGGCCATGATCACCACAACATGGAGAAGAAGTAATTCCGATCCAGCATAAAATGACGAAGGGGCCGCACAGGCCCCTTCTTTCATTTTGATCCGTCCGCAGGACATATGGGTGGCCACACGATACGCGATCCGTATACCACTGCGGCCGGGGTTATCTTTGAACTCTTCCTTATCAACATACTTATCACATGTCCACCATCGCCATCATTTCCGCCAGCGTACGTGAAGGCCGGAACAGTCACCGCGTAGCGGTCCATCTTCATCGCACCATTTCAGCCATGGAAGGCCATTCCGCGGACATGCTCGATCTGAAGGAATTCGACTTCCCGCTTTTTCCTGAACGCTTGAAGTTCATGAAGGATCCCGGAGAGAAAGTGAACGATTTCGCCTCGCGCATCCGCAGCGCCGATGGCGTGATCATGGTGACACCGGAATACAATGGTGCCGCACCCGCAAGCCTCAAGAACGTGATCGACCTGCTCACCGAGGACTGGAACAAAAAACCGATCGCGCTAAGCACCGTTTCCAATGGGTCGTTCGGCGGCTCGCAAACGCTCGTTTCGCTTCTCTTCTCCTTGTGGAAGATCCGTGGCTGGGTGGTGCCCGGCGCGATGCAGGTGCCAACGATCAAGGACAATTTCAACGAGAACGGCGAACCGATCGACAAGGAAGCATGGGCGCGAAGAACGACCGCTTTTCTCGATCAACTCTTCTGGGCGATCGATGCGAAGAAAAAGATGGACGGCCAGTGACCAATCGGCCTAAATTGTACGTTGATCCATGCCCAACATCCGCTGGCCCTTCCTTCTATTGTTGATCTCCGGTTGCGCCACCGGTGCTGAAAAGGCAGTGGAAGAGAACGATCGGCCGTCAACCCGCTACGAGCCCGATCCAGTTCCGCTGATCTACCAACGCACCGATAGCTCAACGATCCATTTTCAAGATGGAACGAGCTTCGAGACCGGTCTTTACGATCTGCGTTACATCGGCCAGGTGCAGCACCACGGGGGAATGCCCTGGCTGATCATGGCAGGCCGCTATTGTACCGAATGCGATGCTGAACTAGCCTTGTACATTCACTCGCCTTCCGACGGACCGCTGATCACCGAATTCGGCGCCAACGCGCGCTATTATCCTGGCCGGCTCCTCGATCCCATGACCGGTGAACCATTGTACGAAGGCCGCGCCTTCCATGGCGAAGTGCTCGAAGAGACCGGCGGTGTTATCTGGTATGAAAGGATCACGCATCCCGATGGTACCGTGCAGGAAGTGACAACGCTGTTGGATCTCGATGGCGAAATGCCGATAGAGCAGCAATTCCTCGATCAGGCTCGGCTTCCAAAGACATTGGAATTAATGTCGCGCGGGCTGTGCATCGAGATCCCGGGCATCGATCAGACTTCGGCTCCGTGAAATGTGAATGTTTGCGGATGGTGTTGGGGCGTGCCGGCGCGGTAGCGCCGTCGGGCCAATGCTGCAAGTCCTCGTCCGCTACGCGGCCTGCGGGCTTTCCGCGAATGTCCCTCACGCAACATTCCGTTCAGCCTTACGCCACCACCAGCTGAAAGATCCGCTTGAGCGCTTCGATCTATGATCGATCGGTAACGGGCAGCAAAACTTCACCTTTCGGTGTCTTCCATAGAAGCCAATAGATCGTTCAACGATGAAAATTATTCTCGCGATCCTTCAACTGATGCCTTTTCTCTGTTCGGCCCAATCTTGGTTCCCGGATGAAGGCGTTTGGCATCATGAATATTACTCCATATTCGGAGCTCAAGGATATGTGCGCGTTACTGTTGGCGGCGACACCGTGATCAATGGTCGACCTTGCAAGGAATTGATCAAGACAAAAGAATCTTCATTCCAAGGGAATGATCCGGTGACACTAGCGGTTGGATCCGAGTTCATGTACGAGGAGAATGGCTTGATCATGGCGTACGATCCTGTTCTTTCCAGTTTCGACACGCTTTACAACATGGATGCGCTTCCCGGCGATAATTGGCAATTGGCAGCGCTTCCAGAACCTTTGTGCTATCAGCAGAGCTATATGCTGGTGACCGATACCGGTACAACGATGATCAATGAAATTGCCTTACGCTGGCTGGCCGTGGAGATCAATTATTATTCGTCAAGCGAGGAACTGGAATGGACCGCCAATGATACGATCATTGACCGGATCGGATCGGTGTCATCCTATCTGCTCCCAATGGATTTTTGTATGGCTTGGGTCGATGGGAACGAAGCCGGCCCTTTACGTTGCTATAGCGATGCGCAGATCGAATACATGACTGATGAGAACACTCCTTGCGAACTCGTCTTGGGCACGGCTGAAGTTCAAAACAGCTTCGATTTGCAGATCTGGCCAAATCCTGGGTCCGATCAATTGAAAATTAACCTGCGAAGTTCAGCTGACATGCGAATTGAGATCCATTCCTTTCTTGGTGAGGTTCTGCGATCGGAACGCGACATCAATGATCAGATCGAGATCGAAACATCTGATCTCCCCGCAGGCATCTATTCGATCCACCTGATCGATGGCGAGCGTCGATCTGCCGTGAAGTGGATAAAATTGTGATCGACCGATCAGCCTTACGCCGCCACCAACTGAAAGATCCGCTTCAGCGCTTCGATCGTGTGATCGATCTCATCGATCGTGTTGTACCGGCTGAATGAGAAGCGGATGCTCGCGCCTTTCACTTCAGGATAAAGCGCTGCAAGCACGTGTGAACCTTTGTTGCTTCCGCTGCTACAGGCACTTCCGCCGCTGCACGCGACCCCTTCAATGTCCAGGTTGTAGAGCAACATTTCCGATCGGCCATCATCCGGGAAACGCACGCTCAGCACCGTGTATAGACTGTCATCCGATCGGTCGCCGTTGATCTCGATCCCGGGGATTTCCTCGATCAACCGATCCATCATGTGCCCCTTCAACTTCCGTATGTGGCGCTCGTGTTCTTCCAGATCCCGGTAGGCGATCTCCATCGCTTTCGCAAGACCGACGATGCCGTGAAGGTTCTCTGTTCCGCCGCGCATATTGCGTTCCTGCGATCCGCCATGGATCATGGCCTTCACTCCCACCCCGTTGCGCATGTACAAAAATCCGATCCCTTTCGGACCATGGAATTTGTGCGCCGATGCGGTTAGCAGATCGATCGGTACCTTCTGTAGATCGAAGCGATAGTGCGCCATGGTCTGCACCGTGTCGCTATGGAAGATCGCGTTGTACTTGCGGCAAAGCGTTCCGATCGCTTCAAGATCATTCAGCGTCCCGATCTCGTTGTTCGCGTGCATCAACGATACCAGCACGTGATCGTTCTTCTTCAGCAATTCCTCCAGATGCGCGAGATCGACACTTCCATCAGCATTCAAGTGCACCATCAGGGCTTTCGCCTGTTCGCATCGATCCAGATCGTTCACCGTCAATTCCACCGCGTGGTGTTCGATCGGTGAAGAGATGATCGTCTTCACGCCGAGATCGCGCACGGCACAGCGAAGCGCCATGTTATCGGCTTCCGTTCCGCCGCTTGTGAAGATGATCTCGCCAGGCATGCAATTCAGCAAGCCTGCAACAGTGCGCCGCGCTTTTTCGATCCCCGCGCGTGTCTGCCTTCCGAACGAATGGATCGATGACGGATTGCCGTAGAACTCACGCATGTACGGCAACATGGCGTCGAACACTTCGGGATCGATCTGCGTGGTGGCGGCGTTGTCCAGATAGATGCGTTGCATGTATGCGATCGGGAGTTGCTGGAGATCCAGCCTGCTTCAGCACTGCAAAGGTATCGGTCTTGGATGGATCAGGCCAGCGTGCGCGTGGAGACCTCCTTCAATTCCGTGATCATCCTTTGCGCCAGTTGATCGGCCTGTTCCATGGTCGGCGCTTCAGCGTAGATACGAATGATCGGTTCGGTGTTGCTCATTCGCAAGTGCACCCAGGTGTTCCCGAATTCGATCCGCAGTCCATCGACCGTGGAGTGCGGTTCATTCCGATAACGATCGCTGATCGCATCGAGCAATGGTTTCACGCCTCCTCTTACCGCCGAAGCATCCATCTTGTTCTTGCTGATGAAATAATCCGGATAGGTTTTCCGCAGTTCGCTCGCGCTCTTTCCGCTTTTTGCAAGATGTGTGAGAAAAAGTGCGATCCCCACGAGCGCGTCCCTGCCGTAATGGAGTTCGCTCAGGATCACGCCGCCATTGCCTTCGCCACCGATCGGCGCATGCACTTTCTTCATCATCTCCACCACGTTCACTTCACCCACAGCGCTGGCATGGCGCTTTCGTCCATGTTTGGCGGCGATGTCGTTCAGCGCCCGCGTGCTGCTGAGATTGCTCACGGTATCGCCCGGCCGGCTGGCGAGCACATGATCGGCACAAGCCACCAGCGTGTATTCTTCGCCGAAAAGCTCACCGGTCTCACTTACCAGCGCAAGCCGATCCACATCCGGATCCACCGCGATGCCGAGATGCGCTTTGTGGCGTTCCACCGCGAAGCACAGGTCCTTCAGGTTCTCCGGCAAAGGTTCCGGATCGTGCGGGAAATTGCCATCAGGCGAACAGTGGATGCACACAACATCCTGCACACCGAGCGCGGTAAGCAACCCCGGAACGACTTCGCCACCAACGGAATTCACCGCATCCACCACCACGCGCAGTCGTGCTTCCTTTATAGCGTTGACATCAACCAGATCGAGATCGAGGATCATGTCGATGTGCCTCCGGGTCCAGCCGGTCACGGGCCTTATGGTACCGATCTTTTCCACGGGCGCGAAATCGAACTTTTCAGAAGCCGCCAGTTCCAACACGCGTTGCCCATCCATCGCGCTGATGAACTCACCCTCGGAATTGAGCAGTTTCAAGGCATTCCATTGGGCAGGATTGTGGCTCGCGGTAAGAATGATACCTCCCCTGGCGCCTTCACCCGCCACGGCGAGTTCCACCGTTGGCGTTGTTGCAAGGCCCAGATCCAGCACATCGAAGCCAAGCCCGGCCAATGTTGCAGCGACCAGATCGCGCACCATCGGGCCGCTCACGCGGGCATCGCGGCCGATCACGATCCGTGGCCTGTCGCCGGGCGATCGCATGCGGATCATGGTGCCGAAAGCGGCGGTGTAGCGTACTACATCGAGCGGAGTGAGACCTTCACCCGGCACACCGCCGATGGTGCCACGAATGCCTGAAATGGAGCGGATCAATGTCATGGAGCTGAATTCGAACGGAATGAGCCGCCAAAGCTACCAGCACAAGTTACGGCGGTGCGGCCGCCGGAGCGATCGTTGATAAACGAAGCGCTGTTGGTTATGCGTAACCTTCACTTTCCCAGCATCTACGGCCTGTTCGAATTATTCCACCGCCCGCGGAAGATACTGTTCAAAAGACCTTGCGGTGCTGGTGCGGCCTGCGGGTTTATCTGTAAATTTGTGTTGCAGGGCCGACCTGCACCGCTTCATGAACGAAGGACAAATGCCCCTTCCCGACCGCGACGACGATCAGCAAGGCTGCGTTGAACGGTACGAGGCCATGCTCGATCGCAACGATCGGTACTTCTTCGATGTCGAGGAGTTCGAAATGATCATCGAGCACTATCTGGAACAGAACGATCTGCGAAAGGCCAAACAGGTGCTCGACTATGCGCATCAGCAACATCCCGGTGCGCTGGACCTCATGTTCTGCGAAGCGCATGTGATGATGAGCATGGGCAAGCTGAACCGCGCGCTCGAAGTGCTGGACGCGATCGGAAAGATCGAACCCTACAACGAGGATGTGCAGCTGCACAAGGCCGGGATCTACAGCCAGCTGCGCAACTACCGCAAGGCGATCGAACATTACAAGCGTGCGCTCGAGCTCGCAGAGGAAGGCCTGGATGACATACACCTCGACCTTGCCTTCGAATACGAGAACCTCGAATCCTTCGATCTTGCGATCGAAAGTTTGAAGAACGCCCTGGAGATCAATCCGGAGAATGAAGCGGTGCTTTACGAACTGGCGTACTGCTTCGATCTGGCGGAAGACCATGAAGGCGCGGTGGAATATTTCCGCAGCTTCACGGATCGGCACCCTTATGCGTTCGTCGCCTGGTACAACCTGGGCAACGCGCTCGCACGGTTGGAGAAGTTGGAGGAGAGCAACGAAGCGCTCGATCTGTGCATCGCGATCGATGAGAAATTCACTTCAGCCTACTTCAGCAAGGCACGCAACCTGCTGCAGTTGGGCGATTATGGCACCGCGATCGAATGCTACCGCGAAACGATCGAGCACGATGGTCCGCAGGCGATCACATTCTCCTACATCGGTGAATGTTTCGAGAAGATGGAGCGTTACGAACAGGCTCTGATCCATTACGACCAGGCGCTCGCCCTCGATCCCAATTGGGTGGATGCATGGATCGGCCGTGGTGTGGTGAAGGATGTGCAGGGCCGGCTCGCTGAAGCGATCAAGGACCTTGAAGTGGCCACGAAGCTCGCTCCCGATCATGGCGATCCGTACTTCTATTATGCCAACGCGCTGGGCCGGGCCGGCCGTTTCGACGATGCGCTGAAGGCCTATGCGAAATTGAACACCCTCGAACCCGAAAGCCTGGACGGCTGGCTCGATCACGCCGATCTGCTCATGAGCCTGAAAGGGCCTGAGGCCGCGTTGAAGAAATTGCGTGAAGGAGAAATGGTGCACAAGCTGAACAGCCGGTTCCGCTACCGCATGGTGAGCTATCTCCTTCGATCCGGCCGTGAGCAGCAGGCGTTGCTCGAAATGGAGGAAGCGCTCATCGCCGATCATGCCGCACATACGCAATTGTTCGAGCATTTCCCAGAAGCTGCGGCCATACCACAGATCATCCATTTGTTGGATCTTTACCGCCGATGAACTACAGCCTTTCGCACATCCCCGCGAGGACGAAGAAGCCTCGTGAGGATGGTGTAACCATGGTAATGGACAAAGGCTTGTGCCTGCGCCAGGCGGAGGATATGATCGAAGGTGCCGGCCACCTGATCGACCTGATCAAGCTCGGTTTCGGTACATCCTTCGTTACACCGAACCTCAAGCAGAAGATCGAGCTCTACCAGAAAGCGGACATCAAGGTCTACCTCGGCGGAACGCTTTTCGAAGCGTTCATCGCACGCGGCCAGTTCAAGGATTACCGCAAGTTGCTTGACAAACTGGAACTCGATACCGCCGAGGTCTCCGATGGATCGATCAACCTTTCAAACAAGGAAAAGTGCCGCTACATCAATGAGCTGGCGCGGAACTTCACCGTATTGAGCGAAGTTGGATCGAAGGAATCGGGGATCTTGATCAGCCCGGCGAAATGGGTGAACATGATGCGCGCGGAACTCGATGCCGGCAGCTGGAAAGTGATCGCCGAAGCACGCGAAAGCGG
Organism: Bacteroidota bacterium; assembly: GCA_023430945.1. GTDB lineage: Bacteria > Bacteroidota > Bacteroidia > Flavobacteriales_F > PHOS-HE28 > PHOS-HE28. The sequence goes on along the minus strand of JAEYYE010000348.1, from coordinate 1,363 downwards.
CACCGTTGGGATCTACCGGCCCAACGGCCATGCACACACCACCCTGGTGAACCGGATCATCTCCAAGATCCCGATGCAGGACATCCTGTGGGAGGCCCCGCAAAAATCCCAACAGGTCTGGTTCATCAAACAGATGGGCGCCAACGTGAACCTGGGCAATATCGGGCCAGAGGAAGTGATCCCGCTGGAAACCCTTCGCCTGGGCCTGCGCGGCGACACCTTCTTCCAATACCTGCCCGAACAGGTGGCCGATAAGCTCCGGCAGGTGGTTACGCCTGCGAAGACACAGGCCTGAGCTTCTTTCGGATATCTTGGCCGCATGAAGGAGATCACTGCGAAGGAATTGGAACGCATGCGCCGGGAGCATGAACAGTTCCAATTGATCGACGTGCGCGAACCCTACGAAGCGGAGATCTGCTCGATCGGCGGTGAGCTGATCCCGATGGGCGAACTGATCGAACGGATCGATGAGATCCGGCGCGACAGGCCCGTGGTGGTGCATTGCCGCAGTGGAGCACGCTCATCGGCGGTGATCCGCGCACTGAACGATCGCTACGGTTTCACCAATCTCATCAACTTGAAGGGTGGAATACTTGCGTACGGCAAGGAAGTGGATCCCACCCTGAACTGCGATTGAAATGAACATTCGCGAACGCGTAAAGCTCTACTTGAAAGGAATGGCCATGGGCGCGGCCGACGTGGTGCCAGGCGTCTCCGGCGGAACGATCGCCTTCATCTCCGGTATCTACGAAGAGCTTCTCGCATCGATAAAGTCGTTCGGGCCCGAGACCTTCAAGGTGCTGCTGCGCCAGGGACCGGTCGCGGCGTGGAAACAGGTCAACGGGAATTTCCTGGCAACGCTGCTGGCCGGGATCTTCACGAGCGTGCTCCTCCTGGTGCGGCCGATCACCTGGGCGCTGGAACATGAACCGGTGCTGATCTGGGCATTCTTCTTCGGGCTTGTCGCTGCGAGCGTATACCTGTGCGGGAAGCTCGTGCGGCATTGGACCGTTGTGCCCTGGATCGGCCTGCTGATCGGGACGGGGATCGCAGTGATGATCGGGTTGTTGAACGCAGCACCGCCAACCGATAACCTCACCTTCTTCTTCTTCGCCGGTGCCATCGCCATCTGCGCCATGATCCTGCCCGGCATCAGCGGATCGTTCATACTCCTGTTGTTGGGTGCATACGGCCCGGTGATGGAAGCGATCAAGGAACTGGATCTGGCGGTGATCGTGATCTTCGGTTCAGGTTGTGTGCTCGGCCTGCTCGCATTCTCTCATATCCTCACCTGGAGGTTCAGGCATCATCACGATCTCACGGTCTCAACGCTCACCGGATTCCTTCTGGGATCGCTCTACAT
>JAEYYE010000327.1 GCA_023430945.1 Bacteroidota bacterium | reverse complement strand
GGCCACTACATCACCTTGTTCGAGATGGAAGTGTTCGATCGCTGGGGTGGATCGGTATTCTATACCGACAACGTGGACAACCTTTGGGACGGCACCGTACGTGGATCGGCGCCGGCTTCAACAGGGGTCTACGTGTACAAGTACAAGGTTGAAGGGCATTACTTCCCTTCCAAGGAAGGCTACGGACATGTGACCTTGTTGCAGGGAAGCCAGGACCAATAATCAACTTCGATCGTGAAGAAACTTCTAATCGCAGGATCCTCGATCATGGCGATCGGTGTGGCCGATCTGCGGGCGCAGATCGTGATCGACAACAGCCTCACCCCACAGGAATTCGTTGAACAGATCCTGGTGGGCACGGGCGTATCGGTATCCAACGTTACCTACAACGGCCAGGCGAATGCGCCGGGCGGGCAGATGGCGATCGGTTCGTTCACATCCACGAACACGATCCTTCCACTTGCGAACGGGCTTGTGCTTGCTTCGGGTGGAGTGAACCAGATACCGGCAGGGTCCACCAACTTCGATCCGGGATCGGGACTTAGCGGCGATCCCGACCTGCTCCTGCTTTCCGGCCAGTCGAGCATCAACGATTATTCGATCCTCGAATTCGATTTCATTCCTCTTGGCGATACGATCAAGTTCGATTTCGTTTTCGGTTCCACCGAATACGCGAGCTACACCTGCACGGTCTTCAATGATGCGTTCGGCTTCTTCCTCAGCGGCCCTGGCATAAGCGGACCGTTCAGCAACAACGCGACGAACCTGGCGATCGTGCCCAATACCGGAGGCCCTGGCGTGGAAGGCATCCCCATCACCATCAACACGATCAATTCGGGATCTCCCACTGGATCTGGAGTTGCTTCAACCTGCGCTGCGGCCGATCCGAACTGGCAGGCCAACAGTGTTTATTATGTGGACAACCCGAATGCGACCGATTTCATGTTCAACGGATTCACCGTACCGTTGACCGCGATCTCTCCTGTACAATGCGGCCAGACCTATCACATCAAGATCGCGATCGGCGATGGTACGGACAGCGCTTTGGATTCCGGGGTGTTCCTGGAAGGCGGGAGCTTCACTTCCTCACCATTCATTCCCACGCTCACGCCGGGTCCTGGCATCGTGGGCACCAACACGATCCTCGAAAGCTGTTACAACGTAACGCTGAACCTTGTGCGCACCGGTGATACCACGGTGGCAAGTGTGGTCGAGATAGTTGCAAGCGGCACTGCCACCGCAGGGGTCGATTATTCACCGTTCTTCCCTGATTCCGTTGTTTTCCCGCCGAATGTGGGATCGATGCCGATCACCTTCAGCGTTCCGTTGGATCCCGATGGCACTGAAACGCTGATCCTGGCCCTCACATCGCAGACCACCTGCGGCGAGACCACGGTGACCAATACGTTCGAATTCATCATAGACTCGCCACCGCCGCTTACCGCAGCCGGTTTCGACATGAACATCCAATGCGGCGATCAATTGACCCTGGCGCCGGATATCACCAATGGTTTCCCACCTTTCACGATCGATTGGGGAGGCGGGGTCCTTGGTGATTCGATCACGGTCTCGCCGACCGGGTCGGAAACCTTCACCGCTAACATAACCGATACCTGCGGCGCCACTGCAACGGCCCAGTTCAACATCGGTTTGATCCCACTTCCGCCCCTGGTCATGAATCTGATCGGCCCCGCGACGGTGATCGAGGCATGCCAGAGCAACCAATTGAACATCCTTCGTCCGCTTGGTGTGCCCGGCGATCTGAACATCGCGCTCACCTACTCGGGCGGTACCAATGGCAGCGATTTCCAGATGCCTCTCAGCACTGTCCTCCTGGATGGCAACTTCAATGTGCTGGTGCCTTTCCAGCCGCTTGAGGATGGCGTGGCCGAAGGAGCTGAACCGATCATGATCACGGCGAGTTTCACCGATGATTGTGGTCGTACCGTGGATGCGGCCGTGAACGTGACCATTCAGGACGCGCCGTCGATCGAGATCACAGGGAACGAGTATTTCATTGAATGCGGCCTGGACAGCCTGCAGATGTCTGTGGTGGCGACGGGAGGGTATAACGACCAGCTTACGATCACCTGGGATCCCGAGGGCGAGATCACGGGAAGTGAAGTATGGATCCCGGTGTACAATTCGGGCACCTATACCGTGGTGGCCACCGATCCATGCGGGAGGAGCGCAAGCACGATCGTATCTGTGATCGTTGATTGCGAAGTGGTGATCCCCAACGTGTTCTCCCCGAACAACGATGGGCACAACGACCTTTGGGTGATCGAAGGCATCCAATTCACCACGAACACGGTGAAAGTGTACAACCGCTGGGGCCAGGTGGTGCTGGATACGCCGAACTACCGCAACACGTGGCGCGCCAGCGATCTGCCTGACGGTACGTACTTCTACGAGATCACCGTGGACAAGCATGATACGCCGTACACCGGCCATGTGACGATCCTGCGCAACGGCTGGTGATCCATCGTTCCGATCTGACGGCGGCGGAAAGAAATTCCGCGCGGTCCACCAGCGTTCGATATCTTCGCTGAGCAACCTTGCCCGCATCGATCCCGTCATTGCTGGGCAAGGCTTAATGATCCAGGTGCAAACCGCTGGATCAAAGCCGAAAAACGAACGAACTGTGAAGAGCAAGCGTATCTTTCTACTGGCCGCCGCACCTTTCCTGGCACATGCAATGGTCGCGCAGATCACGACCGATAATTCCCTGACGCCACAGGAGTATGTGGAGCAGGTGCTGATCGGCAGCGGTGTATCCGTCTCGAACGTCACGTACAACGGCCAGCCGAACGTGCCCGGTAACCAGCCCGGCATCGGATCATTCACGAGCACAAGCCCCTTGCTTCCACTCGCATCGGGCCTTGTACTCGCGACAGGTGATGTTCTGGGTATACCGGCTAATGGATCGGGTTCCGGTGGATCGGGCGAAAGCGGCGATCCGGACTTGCTGGCGCTAAGCGGCCAGAGCAGCATCAATGATATCTCGATCCTGGAGTTCGACTTCGTACCAACTGGAGATACCATCCGCTTCAATTTCGTGTTCGCATCGAACGAATACACCAGCTTCACCTGCTCGAGCTTCAACGATGCGTTCGGATTCTTCCTCAGCGGTCCCGGTATCAACGGCCCGTACACGAACAACGCGAAGAACATCGCGCTGATCCCCAACACGAACGTTCCGATCGCGATCAACACGGTGAATTCGGGTACACCCTCCGGATCGTATTCAGCGAGCACCTGTGCCGCCGCCGATCCGAACTGGCAATCCAACAGCATTTATTTCGTACCGAACTCCAACAGCCAGGACCTGGTCTACAACGGGCTCACCGTACCGCTCACCGCGCAATCCGAAGTTGAATGCGGGCAGACGTACCACATTAAGCTCGCGATCGGCGATGCGATGGACAGTGCGTTCGACTCCGGCGTTTTCCTTGAAGGTGGAAGCTTCAGCAGCTCGCCGTTCATTCCATCGCTCACGCCCGGTCCTGGCATCGTGGGCACGAATACGATCCTTGAAAGCTGCTTCGATGTCACGATCAACTTCGTGCGCACCGGCGACACCACCGAGGCCAGCGTGATCGAGATCGCTGCGGGCGGAGTGGCCCTCCCGGGCGTGGATTATTACCCGCCATTCCCCGACAGCCTGTTCTTCCCTGCAGGCGTGGACCAGGTGCCTTTCACCTTCAACGCACCGATCGATCCAGACAGCACCGAGAACATCATCCTTACCC
>JAEYYE010000306.1 GCA_023430945.1 Bacteroidota bacterium | reverse complement strand
TGCCGAAGAACGTCGATTTCAACATCATCGATCATTTCGAGAAAGTGACCGATCGCGATGCTGCGATCATGACACGGCGGATCGTGCGTGAAGAAGGGATCTTTGTTGGCAATAGCGCGGGCAGTGCGCTGGCCGGCCTCATGCAGATGAAGGACCGGTTCAAGAATGGTGATGTGGTGGTGATCATCTTCCACGATCACGGCACGCGTTACGTAGGCAAGATGTTCAATGATGATTGGATGCGTGAGCGCGGTTTCCTGGTGGAGGAAAAGCCGAAGGCCGGCGATCTGCTGAAAGGCCGCGAAATTCCGTTGGTGAGCGTGGAGGCCGATGAGCCGGTGCTCACTGCGATCGACAGGATGCGCAAGCACAACATCGATCAGTTGCCGGTGTTCGAGAACGGCAAACCCGTGGGCACCGTGACGGATTCGCGCCTCTTCGCTGCGATCCTGGAAGATGCGGAAGTGCGCACGCAAAAAGCGCGTGTGGTGATGGGCCCTGCCCTGCCGGTGATCGGCGTGGAGGCGACGTTGGAGGAGATCGCAAAAAAGCTCGGCAACGGTTCGCCGGCTGTTCTAGTGGAGCAGCCGAACGGTTACGGGATCATCACGAAGCAGGATATCATTGGGAAATTGCGGTAGATCGACGGGATCATCTGATCATCTAATTTTCTGATCATCCGATCGCCGACATGACCGTCACCGACCAGATGCACCGATCGGTAACCATCCCCGATCACCCGCAACGCATCATCTCCCTCGTCCCTTCACAGACCGAATTACTTCACGATCTCGGCCTTGGTGATCGCGTGGTCGGCATCACCAAATTCTGCATCCATCCGGAGGAGTGGTTCCGATCGAAAACGCGCGTGGGTGGAACGAAAAAACTCGATCTTGAAAAGATCCGCCAGTTGCAGCCCGATCTGATCATCGGCAACAAGGAGGAGAACGAGAAGGCGCAGATCGAAGAACTTGCGAGGGATTTCCCGGTATGGTTGAGCGATGTGCGCGATCTGCGATCGGCCTGCCACATGATCCAGGAGGTCGGCCGCATCACGGGCACTTATGATCTTGCGATCGGAATGATCAAGGAGATCTTGGATCGGTTCCACGCAGATCTCAAGGAGATCGAAAAGCTCGATCGCCTGCCGCCTTCGGTCGCATATTTCATCTGGCGCGATCCGCTTATGGTAGCTTGTGGCGACACGTTCATTACCGACATGTTATCGTGCGCCGGCTTCATCAATTCCTTCATCACCACCGAAGAACGTTATACAGTGATCGAACCGCAAGAGGTGCTGGATCGATACACTGATCTCATCTTCCTTTCCAGCGAACCTTATCCATTCAAGGAAGAACATGTGAAGGAATTCGAGGAGATGCATTCCGGCACGCCAGCGATCCTTGTGGACGGCGAAATGTTCAGCTGGTATGGCAGCCGCTTGTTGCAGGCACCGGCCTATTTCAAGGGATTACGGAAGCAGATCGCAGGAAAGCTCTCGGCGTAGCTGGCTACATTTGCCTGGCCACCACTGATGCTGCGCATCTTACAATTCACCATATCACTTTTCCTTGTCACCTTCTGCCATGCGCAAAAGGTGGGGCTTGTGCTTAGCGGTGGTGGCGCAGTGGGCATGAGCCATATCGGTGTCATGAAGGCACTTGAGGAAAATGGCATCCCGATCGATTACATCACCGGCAGTAGCATGGGTGCCCTGGTGGGCGCCATGTATGCATCAGGCCTTTCTCCATGGCAGATCGATTCGCTCTTTCACACGGAGAAATTCAAGATCATGGCCGTGGGTGGTATCGAGGATAAGCACGAATATTTCTTCAAACGTGATCATCCTGATGCTTCATTGATCACCTTGAAGTTCGACCTGGATACCACGATCCAATATTCGCTTCCCACCAACCTGCGCAGCCCGGTGCTTATCGACCTGGAGCAGATGAAAGGGTTCATGGGGCCATCGGCCGCCAGCAATTACAACATGGACAGTCTGTTCATACCGTTCCGTTGTGTGGCCTCGGACATCACGAACCAGCGATCGGTGGTATTCCGCGAAGGCGACCTGGTCCAGGCCGTGCGTGCGAGCATGAGCTATCCGTTCTATTTCAAGCCGATCCGCGTTAACGGTGCGCTGATGATGGATGGTGGCCTCTACAACAATTTCCCCAGCGATGTGATGTACGAGGATTTTCTGCCGGACTTCATTGTCGGCAGCAACGTGGCCTACAACGCTCCGCCTCCCAGTGAAGATGATCTCATGAGCCAGGTGCGCGCCATGATACAGGAACGCAGTAATTACAGCATAATCTGTGAGAACGGCGTCATCATTGAACCGCAATTGAATATTTCGCTGTTCGATTTCACCGATCCGGCCACGGCCATCCGTGAAGGTTATCTGGAGACCATGAAGCGGATGCCGGAGATACAGGCACAGGTGAAGCGGCGCGTGGATCGCGAGGAACTCGCCAGGCGTCGGCGGGCCTTCCGGAACAAATTCCCTGAAGTGATCTACGGTGATCTGCAGATCCATGGTCTGAATGAAAAACAACGGCGGTATGTGGAAGGAAGCCTCAGGTCGCAAGCGATGAGCACTTTCACGCAGGATGAATGGGAGCCGATCTACTTCAGGTTGTACGCCGATCAGAACATCGCGCTGCTTCATCCGCGTGCCACTTTTCGCCGGGAAAGGAACAACTATGACCTGGACCTGCTGGTAAGACCCGCCAAGGAGCTCGAGGTCCGTTTTGGCGGCATGTTCTCTTCGCGCCCCATCAATACCGGCATGGCCGCGTTACGATACAACATCTTCGCGCGACACTCCGCCTACGTGGAAGGCCTCTCATATTTCGGCAAATTCTATTCGGCCATACAACTGCGTATGCGTACCGATCTCTCTTCACGTCTGCCGATATTCCTGGAACCCGCCTTTACCATACACCGGTTCGATCACTTCAGGAGCTTTGCCACTTTCTTCGATGAAGTGATGCCATCATTCGTGGTAATCAAGGAGAGCTGGGGAGGGC
>JAEYYE010000277.1 GCA_023430945.1 Bacteroidota bacterium | reverse complement strand
AGATCGGCATGGGCGTAAAGCTGCGCGAACCATTGTTGCACGGTGAGTTCGCCGATCGCGAACATGAAGGTCATGTCGCGGTAGTAGCCGCTGCGCCAATCACCGTGGCGGAATTGTTTGGCCATGGCGATCTGCGCCAGCTCCTTGCCATCGCCGAAGATGCCGAATTTGGCCTTGCCGGTGAGCACTTCCTTGCGGCCGAGCAGGCTCGCCTCACGGCTCATGCACGCTAGCTTGTAATCGCGCAGGATCTCCGCACGCACTTCATCCAACGTCATTCCTTCTTCAACAGCGGCTGCTCCCGATGCGCTCATTTCTTCAAAATTCTCGTGAACGCCAAAGGTAAAGGTTGATGGCTTCATGGGCGAGTGGGCGGCTTGCACCTCCGGGACGAAAATGAAAGAGGCCTGCAACGCGCAGACCTCTTCACTTCGATCGAAGGTTGGATCTACCTCGAGGACTTCACGATCTGTTGCATGAATACCGACGATCCGCTCGAGATCCGCAAAAAATAGGCGCCTTCGGCGATCCGCCGATCGATCCCCAGATCGACATTCGTGTTCTCTCGGAAGATCACGTTGCGATCCATCACGACCCGGCCATCGAGCCCGATCAATTCAACCCGCGCATTCCCATTCAATTTCGGATGACGGATCGTGAGATCTTCGGTGAACGGATTCGGGAAAACGAGGAGATCGGAATTCGCCGGCTCGTCCATCCCAACCGCCGCGTGCCGGCTGCTGATCGCATTCAACGCATAACGCTCACCGGCCGCCGGTACATGTTCGATCATACCGACCAGATACAATTGGGAGATGTCGAATTCCGCCGGGATCACATAGGTGTAGGTGTGCGAATAGGTCGTACCGATCGCCGGGTTGTTCGGAATGATGCCCGATGTTCCGTTCGGTCCGCCAAGTATCGCCCGCATCACGCCATGGTGGATGTAGTTCGGCGGTGCGTTCGCCTGCGGGCCGGGCACGTTATCCTCTGCGAGATGAACATTGAATTTGAACGGCCCGGTAAGTGCATAAGTGAACGTGGCCTCGATCGTTGCGGTGAGCTGGCGCGTACTGTTGTTCACCGTTGCTTCCATGGAAAGTGAAACAGGTGAGACCCCTTGCGCCCGCGCGGCGATCTCCTGCGGCCATAGGTTCGAGCTGGCATTGATCCCATACTCGCCGTACTCCCCGAATTCCAACACGGCCTGCGGCGTGTACGTGGTATCGAATTGCCCGTAATACAACTGACCATCGGGGAATTCCCAACCATCGCTCAAATGGAATTTCACCACTGCGGCCGAAGGATCCTGCATAAGCTGATCGGTAATGGTATTGGCCGGCGGACATTGCGGGCACCATGTTTCGGTGCGCGCTTCGATCAGCACCACCTTTTCCGCCCAATTGTTCAGCGCGGTGAATGTGAACGTGAGCGTATCGTTGGAAACATTCGTCTCACCGGGTACGGTGATCCAGATCTCCAGCGTGTGCTGCCCTTGTGCAACGTTCATCTGCTCGGGATGGGTCACCTCCAGGTAGCTGGAATTATTGCCGACGATGCCGCCACCACCAACGGACTGGTTCATGGTATGGACCGCACCGCCATCAACACGCCAGCTGATCTGGAAGAACTCGATCGAGGCACCGCTCGCATTGCGCGCCCTTAGCGTGAAGGAATGCCCGATCCCGGCTTCGATGTAGCGCGGGATATCGAAGTTGGTGATGTAGCCATCCTGTGCACCCGCAAGGCCAGAAGCGAGCGAAAGCATTCCGATGAAGGCGGATCGGAGCAGCGTGGAAAGTGATCGCATGGAGATCGTGAATGGCCGAAAGTTAGCCGATCGGCGCACAGCTGTTGAAGGAAGTCATGATCATCGATCAGGCCAGGATCCGATCTTGAGTTTTATTATGCTGCGGATCATGGATATGTTTAGTTTCGATCGGAAAAATGATCGATCATGTATAACAGGATCATTTGTCTTTTGATGTTATTGTGCAGCGGTCGGATCCACGCGCAGCAGGCGGGTGATCAGGACAGCAGTTTTGCTGTGAACGGGAAGTTCGCGATAGATGGCGATCTTTCAGTAAAAGAGATCATATCGTTGGCAGACGGTAAAATATTAATGATGGCCACTAATGTGAATAGCACGACCATCTATCGTCTGGAGCAAAATGGATCATTGGATCCCTCTTTCGGTCAATCAGGTTCGATCGTGGTCAATAGTGTGGGAGTACGGCTCTTTCATCGATCCGATAGCAGGATCATTCTAGTAAGTAATGAATATCCTTCTGGTTATGGCTCTATCCAATGCTTCTTGGAAAACGGACAGTCCGATCTGTCGTACGGGAACGGCGGGATCGTCTCAGATACATCCACTGCATTGGAGACCCATGAGTTTCATGAAGCCGACATGTCTCTTGAAGGTAAATTGCTTGTATGTGGTAAGGTGGCTTTTGTTCTTGCCATTGACCCCAATGGTCAGATAATCCATAATGAAACATATCAACTTCCAGATGCTCCATTTGTTTGCCCATCAGGTAGCTCAAATCAAGGGCAAACTCTTCATGTTCTTTATGAGTCACAAACCATTCGAGTTACACCTGATGGTGAGATATGGTACTATTATCGCAAGCAAATTCAGCAATGTTCCAATAACTATCCGAATCTAAGTATTCATAGACGTCTATTCGACGGGTCTATGAACGATTTGGGTTCCATCGAACTGATCCCAGCGTTCATTGGCAATCTTCCAACGCTATCCTCCATGTGCGTGCCAATTAATGCGCCGTACTGTTACGTTGTCGGATCCTCCATATCCTCAATTAGCAGACTGGATGGACCTACAAGTGGCACTTGCATCAATGACGAGGACCTTGATCTATATTTTTCCGGTTATACTGATCCCATGGGTGTTTACCATCCATCTTATTCACCTTCTGTTTCATCCAGGTCATATGGAGCAATAAGTGTTGACCAGTCTGGTAGTTATATCGTTCCGCTCATGATGGGTGGATCTTTTTGGACATATAAAACTGAACCTTATTGTTTTTCACCGGACAGTTCGTGGGGGTACGATGGACATCGACCTCCGGAAAATTCATATCCTGTTCCTGGCAGAGCAGAAGCATCAGCCGTTCAGGCTGATGGAAAAATACTTGTTGGAGGAAGAACCACTGAAGACGGAATGGTGGTTTACCGCTACCACAATATTCCCGATCCGCGAAGCAAACTTCATTTGAAGGTTCTTTTCGGCGGCCCATACGATCCAGCGACCGGGCTGATGAGCAATCACCTGCGACAACAGGGACTGATCCCGTTCATCCAACCATATGCACCACCAACCTTTCAACCCAAGAACGGCGTTGGAAGCTGGGGCCTTGGAGCAGGCGTTCTCGATCTTGAAGGTGATAGTGCCATCGTTGATTGGATCTGGCTCGAATTGCTCGATCCTGATTCTATTTCATTGGTGAAAGCCACCCGCGTAGGCCTACTTCATCGCAACGGTGAGGTCACCGCAAGCGACGGCATTTCGCCGATCGACTTCAGCGTCGGCGGCGGCAGCTACCATCTGCGCGTGCGCCATCGCAATCACCTTTCTGTCACGACCGCCGATGCGATAGAACTGGGCGTTGATCCGATCGAAGTGGATCTTACCTCACCTGCAACAGCAACATTCGGGATCGAGGCGCAGAAGGAAGTGAATGGCGTGATGGTGATGTGGCCGGGGGATGTGACGGCGAACGGGATCGTGAAATACATGGGTCCAGCGAACGATCGCGATCCGATCCTGGTCGGGATCGGTGGATCGGATCCCACTGCGATCACCAGCGGTTATTCCCCGTTGGACGTGAACATGGACGGATGGATCAAATATGTCGGCAGTGCGAATGATCGCGACATCATCCTGCAAACGATCGGCGGCGAAATACCGACTGCGGTGCGATCGGAGCAAGCGCCATAGGATCGAAAGTAATTTGGTGCGATCGTTCACGATCCAACATTACACATGCGAAAGTTTCTCTTATTGATCTTCAGCCTCCTTCTGCTTACGATCAGTTCAGGTATCTCAGCCCAATCCAGTGAAGCCGTCTATGACAGCACTTTGGCAAAACGCCTGGGGGGGAATGAGAACGGAATGAAGATGTTCCATCTCGTGCTTCTCACCAACGGCGCGAATGCGGATCTGCCGAAGGACGTGCAGGACAGTCTTTTCAAGGGACACATGGACAACATCCATCGCCTTGCCGATGAAGGCTTCCTTTCACTTGCGGGACCATTCGGCAAGAACGATCGTTATCGCGGCCTGTTCATCTTCAATACGGCCACCGCCGAAGAGACCGAGCGACTGGTGAAGACCGATCCAGCGGTGGAAGGCGGTGCGCTCGGTTACGAGATCTATCCTTGGTATGGATCGGCGGCGGTGAACGAGATACCCAATATCCACAAGCGGATCACGAAAAAGTGATCATCGCGGAGGTTCGGGCCTGCTTTCCTCTTCCTGATCGGCCTTCATCATGAAGATCGTTTGCGTGGGATACGCGAATTCGATCCCCAATTCCTGGAACTTGCGGATAAGTTCCAGATTGATGCCCTGGTGGATATCCGCATACGTATTATACGCGGCAGTTTGCACGATGTACACCACCTCGAAGTCGAGGCTCGATCCGCCAAGCGCGACCAGGTGCGCCCGATCGAACACCACCTGATCCCTTCCATCGATGATCGTGCGTACGATCGAGGGGATCTGTTGCAGTTTCTCGAAAGGCGTCTGGTACGTTACCCCGAACTTGAACGCGATCCGGCGGGTCTGCATGCGCTTGTAGTTGTGCAGCCTGGCTTCGGTGAGATCGCTGTTGGAGAACACCAGTTGCTCACCGGTGATGGATCGCACGCGCGTGGTCTTTATCCCGATGTGTTCCACCGTACCGCTCTTCTGGTCCACCACGATGAAATCGCCGATCTCGAAAGGCCGGTCGAAGAAGATCACGAAGTAGTTGAACAGGTCGCCAAGTATGTTCTGCGCCGCGAGCGCCACGGCAATGCCGCCGATCCCAAGGCCTGCGATCACCGCGGTGATGTCGTAGCCCATGTTATCGAAGAGGAACAGCAGGCCCGTGATCCAGATCACGATGTTGATGATGAGCATGATGCCACCGAGCTGCTTCACTTTCTCTTCACCTTTTTCCTGCCGGCCCACGTACGATCGCAGCACCAAGTGTATGATCGACGAGATCAGCCTGATGATGAAGTAGGTGATCACCACCGTAACGGCGATACGCAGCACCGCTTCACCGCGCGCAGGGAATGCCAGTGTGCGCAGGCCGATGTAGATCACCAGGAAGTAGAGGGCAGGTATGCCGAACCGATCGATGCTGCGCAGCACCATGTCGTCGAAATGAGTGGTGCTTCGTTGCGCCCAGGCGCCGATCGCTCGCAGCAGCGTGCCCTTGAGGATCCTGATAAGCAGAAAGCCCAGAAGAATGATCCCTGCGGCGATGAGAAGATCCTGGATCGTATTGCCATAAAAGTCATGTTCAAGCATCCCTGTCATCATACTGTATCTCTAGTTCCTTCCATCCGATCGTTCGCGAAATTAGACCACTGCCACGGCGGCACCTGGATCGGCGTTGCGTAACCACTTCGATCCATCACCGTATAAGAAGCCACTCCGGATCGCTTCGCGGGCTTCCGTGAGCGAACAGATACTGCTCCCATGAATACCGTCGCCTTCATAATCGCCATCGGTACGTTCACAGGTCTTGCGTTCATGCCCATGCTGTTCACCCTGCCCGAGAGCAGGTTCAGGAAGATCAACATGATCGGCGGTTGGGTGCTCAGTGTGTTCTGCGTTCCATGCATCTACCTGGGCACCGGTTATCCGTTGATCTTCGCCGGCTGGCTCGCCTGCGGGATCATGGCCGTTCTATCACGGATCGACCTTGCCAGCCCGGCGGTGCAGGACGAGGAACCACCGCGGATGGAATTCGCGGACATGCCGCGGATGAACGCCACGGAAAGGATCCAGAACCTGGAAAGGCTTGCGAAACTGCGTGCCACGGGAATGATCTCCGCCGAGGAATTCGAGGCGGAGCGCAAGAATTTCCTGGGTTGATGCAGGTGCGATCAAGGATCGGCCGTTGAAACTTTCAGCCGCGCCCATCGATCGCAGCGAGGATGGGCCTGCATTTTTGGGATCCGACGAAGATGCGCATGAGTGGAATGGAACAGAACGCACCAAAACGGAACAGCCTGCGGGGAATTGCGGGCGGGAACCGCACGCCTGCCGCGCCACGGCGAAGGAAATGGAGCAGGAAGAAGATATTGGTCTTGATCGGATCGGTCACGGCGATCTGCTTCGTTTCACGCAGGTCCGAACCGGTGGTGGCTCAGCCCATGGCGGCTGAACCGCCCGCTGCGGTAGCGGAGGAGAAGGAGGAAGTGAAGGAAGTGCCCGCAGTGGTTGATTGCAAGGTGTATCCCTACAAGCATTACAGCAAATACCTGAAGGATAAGCTTCCGGCGTACAAGAGCCTTTCTTTGGCAGCCGGGATCTCTCCGATAAAGGATGAACCCACGCTGAACGATCTGCTCGCCAACGGTTATTCGCGGCTTGTTGAAGTGAAGGAAGATGACGCGATGCACATCGCCGAGATGGACCATGGCAAGCCTTACCTCACGCCAAGCGCACATGCGGCGTTGAAAGCGATCGCAAAGGATTTCAAGAAGCGGATCGAAGGCACCGATCTGGCCCATGCACGGTTGAAGGTGACGAGCCTGCTGCGCACCAGCGCGGATCAACGCAAACTTGGCCGATCGAACGTGAACGCCACCCGCGATGCCGATGCACCGCACACGCACGGCACTTCGGTGGACATCTCCTACATGAAGTTCATCTCACAGAAAGGTGATCAGCTGCAGCTTTCAGGCTGCCAGCAGGTGTTCCTCGCTGAGACGTTGGCGGAAGTGATCAACGATCATAAAAAGGTGGATCCCATGTTGTTCGCGATCCGTGAACGGCAGCAGGCTTGTTATCACCTTTCGGTCTGTCGCTAGATCGACCGCAGGTCACTTCCGATCGAGCCTTACGATGTTCTCCACGTGATACGTGTGCGGGAACATGTCCACAGGCTGCACGTGCGTGATCGTATAGGCTTCCTTCATCAACGCGAGATCGCGCGCCTGCGTGGCGGGATTGCAGCTTACGTAAACGATCCGCCGCGGTGCCATCTCGAGGATCCGCTTCACCACATCCTCATGCATTCCCGATCGCGGCGGATCGGTGATCAGCACATCGGGTCTACCATTGCGATCGATGAAGTCCTGATCGAGCAGATCCTTCAGGTCGCCGGCCTCGAAGTGCACATTGGTGATCCCGTTCAACTCAGCGTTCAGCTTCGCATCGGCGATCGATTCCGGAACGATCTCCGCACCGATCACCTGCTTCGCTTTCGCTGCAACAAAAAGGCTGATGCTTCCCGCGCCGCAGTACAGGTCGTAGACCAGATCATCTTCGGTGATCTGCGCCAGATCGCGCGTGATGCGGAACATGTTCACCGTTTGCACCGGATTGGTCTGGAAGAATGTTTTCGGTCCGATCCGGAACTGGATCGGTCTTCCATCCGGCCCATCGGGAAGTTCCTGAATGATGTGATCATGGCCGTGGAACACTTCGATCGGAAGGTCCCAGATCGTGTCGTTCTTCTTCGGATTGACCGTCCACAGAAGCGAAGTGATCTGCGGGAACGCTTCCTTCAACCCTTGCAATAAAGCGATCCGCGCGTCCTCATTCTCGTGGCCCAGCGCGAGCAGCACCATCCATTCACCATTCGTGCTGTTACGGATCGTGAGGTTTCGGATGAAACCGACGTGCTCGCGGACGTTGTAGAAGGAAAGATCGTGTTCCGCCGCGAAGAGCCGCACGAACAGACGGATCGCATTGCTGGGATCGGCCTGCAGGTGGCATTGCGCAATGTCCAGCACCTTATCGAACCGTCCTGGAATGTGGAAACCCAAAGCGTTCCGATCGCTGATCTCGCCGAGCTCAGCCAATTCCTCCGAAGTGAACCAGCGGCCCGAGCTTCCCGTGAATTCGAGCTTGTTGCGATAATAGGTAAGCTCCGGCGAAGCCAGCGCTGGCGCTACTTCCGGCAGATCCAGACCACCGATCCGTTCCAGGGTATCGATCACCTGCTGTCGTTTGTATTCGAGCTGTTTTTCGTAGGAAAGATGCTGCCACTTGCATCCGCCGCAGACCCCGAAATGCTGGCAGAACGGCTGAACGCGATCCGGCGAAGCGGTGATCAACTCTTTTACCACGGCTTCCGCATGGCGGCGTTTCTTCCGGGTGATCTGCAGATCGGCGACATCGCCCGGAACCGCGCCGGTAACGAAAACGACCATTCCTTCAACCCGGGCGACTGCCGTC
>JAEYYE010000237.1 GCA_023430945.1 Bacteroidota bacterium | reverse complement strand
ATCGGGCGGAGTGCTGCCGCGGCTTGCTGCGCTTACTCGGATCGGTCTGGGTGGAAGGCATGGGAGCGGTGAACAATTCGTGAGCTGGATCCATGGAAAGGATCTTGTGCGCGCGATCGAATTCATCATGCATTCACAGAAGGCGGAAGGTGTTTACGATCTGGCCGCACCTGAACCGGTCCGCGATCGGATGTTGATGGAGGCACTGCGCGCGCACATCAGGCCGTGGGTCCATTTCCCGAAGCCGCAGTGGATGTTGGAGGTGGGCGCCTTTTTCATGCGGACCGAGACCGAACTGATCCTCAAGAGCCGCCGCGTGGTGCCGACACGCTTGTTGCAGGAAGGATTCGAATTCGATCTTCCCGGGATCACGAGTGCGCTCGTCGATCTTCTGGGAAGGAAGGAGCAGCCTTCCAGCCGGCCAGTGAACATCGCCCCTTCGCTTGCTGGCGGCGCCTGCGAATAGGATCGGGCTTGGCCCATATCGTAACCCAGCGCGCCGCCCGATCGTACGATGGATGTGTCACAAACACTTCCATGCATGCGGCTACGATACTTGATCATCCTGATCCTAGTGGCATTCGCCGGTATCAGAGCAGGCGCCACGCATATGTCGGGCGGTGAGATCTACTGGGAATGCATCGGCCCCAACACGTACCGGATACAGCTCGTGGTGTACCGGGATTGTGCGGGGATCAATGTGGATCCATCCTATACGCTACAACTCACCAGCCCGTGCGGAAATCGAAGCCTTACGGTGACCACGCCCGGCGGGGTTGAGATCTCGCAATTGTGCGATCTGGAACTTCCGAACAGCACCTGCAACGGCGGAACCCTGCCGGGCATACAGCAATACATCTACTCCGGCACCATCGTTCTGCCGCCATGCAATTCCTGGTCGATCCGGTGGACGAACATCTACCGGAACAACGCGATCGCCAACCTGATGAACCCCGGTACGCAGGAGATGTTCATCGAAGCGGTGATGAACAATGCTGCCGCACCCTGCAATGATTCACCGGTGTTCACCAATACGGCGATCCCCTACGTGTGCCTCGGTTACCCGGTAACCTTCAGTTACGGTTCGTTCGATCCGGAGGCCGATTCACTGAGCTACGCTCTGATCGGTGCACGCAAGGCGGGTGGTAACCCGATCCCTTACCTGGCGCCCAACACCGGTGCTGTTCCGATCCCGGGCATCACCCTCGATCCCGTCACGGGTCTGATCAACTTCACCTTGAACACGGCCGGTAACTGGGTGGTGGTGGTGCGGGTAACGCAATACAATGAGGCCGGGCAGGTGATCGGAACGATCATGCGCGACATGCAGTTCGTGGCCTATCCCTGCGACAACATCCCGCCTGATGCCGCTACGGGGCTCGTCTCGAACCTCACCGGCGCCGCGGTGCAGACTGGTCCAAGGGCCGTGCAGGTCTGCGAATCAGGTGATTTCTGCTTCGATATGCAGATCAGTGACGTGAACCTGGCAAACGTACTGGACGCGTTCAGCAATATCCAGCAGAACCTGCCGGGATCCACTTTCACCTTCACCGGCACCAATCCGATCACCGCCACCGTATGCTGGACCGCGACGCCTGGTACGGCCGGTTTCTTCCCATTCATCGTGAACGTGAACGATGGTGCATGCCCCATCCCGGCGTTCCAGACCTATGTGTATTCCGTGGAAGTACTGCCTGGCATCACCGCTTCGATCCAGGAAGTTGATGAGACCTGCCTGGGTACGAACGATGGAAGCCTGACGGCTGTGATCACCGCCGGGACCGCTCCATATATCTACACCTGGAGCAATGGCGAGAACACCGCCACCATGACCGATGTGCCGGGTGACTATGAACTATCGATCACCGATGCGAACGGCTGCGTATCGCACCTGTTGACCGGCACCATCGGCACTTCCGCGTTACCCAATGAAGCGGATGCCGGCGCGGATGGCGTGGTGTGCATGGACCAGCTCCCGATCCAATTGAGCGGTACGGTAACGAACGCGACCACCGGCCTATGGAGCGGCGGTACAGGTACGTTCAGTGGCAGTGGCCTCAACATGCAATACGTACCGAGCGCGGCCGATATCGCCGCAGGAAGCGTTCAATTGACGCTCACCACAACGAACAATGCCGGTTGCCCGCCAGCGAGCGATG
Source organism: Bacteroidota bacterium (assembly GCA_023430945.1). GTDB lineage: Bacteria > Bacteroidota > Bacteroidia > Flavobacteriales_F > PHOS-HE28 > PHOS-HE28. Next base: position 5,088 of record JAEYYE010000237.1, on the reverse strand, counting down.
ATGTGATCTACACCATACCGAACAGTTTCGCCGATGGTTCCGTGAGCGTGATAGATGCCACGTGTTATGGCACCAGCGATGGTTCGGCGAGCTTCTCCCCGGCCGATCCCGGCTTCACATACCTCTGGAGCGACCCCGCTGCACAGACAACCCCTACGGCCACGGGCTTGGAAGCGGGTACATTGAACGTAACGGTGACCGACGCCTTCGGCTGCACCATCACCATGCCCGCAGTGATCGGTCCCGCATCACCTGTAACGATCGTGGAGATCACCTCGGTGGATGAAACGTGCCTGAACGCGGGTAACGGATCGGCGACAGTGAACGTTTCCGGTGGCACCGCACCCTACCAATTCGAATGGAGCAACAACCAATCCGGCCCTACGATCACGGCCCCATCCGGTGACTATTCAGTGATGATCACCGATGCGAACGGCTGCGCGCCGGCTGTCGGCAGCACCACGATCGGAGCCGCTGCGATGCCAAACTCCGCCGATGCTGGTGGCGATCAGGTCCTGTGCATGGATGCGCTCAACGCCGACCTGTCTGCCACCGTGACCAATGCGACCACCGGTACCTGGAGTGGAGGAACTGGAACGTTCACCGGCAACGGCTTGAACGTTCAGTACACACCTTCCGCCGCTGATATCGCTGCTGGGAACGTGGTGCTCACCTTCACCACCACGGACAACACCGGTTGTGCACCTGCATCGGATGATGTGCTCCTCCTGATCCCGAACAGCTTCCAGGATGGTGTACTCTTGGTGACGGATGCGACCTGCTACGAACTGAGCAACGGATCGGCGAGCTATACGGTGGGCGACCCGATCTTCCAATACCAATGGAGCGATCCACTTGGGCAGACCACGGCCACAGCGACCGGGCTGGCCGCAGGCGGATATACGCTCACGGTTACAGATATCCATGGCTGCTCGATGGTTCTGCCATTCACCATCGGTCCGGTGGATCCGGTAACGATCACTGAAGTGATCATCGTTGATGAGACGTGTTTGAACGACGGGAATGGATCGGCGACCGTAAGCGTCGTTGGTGGAACCGCACCTTACCAATACAACTGGAGCACGGGCGCCTCCGGCACTTCGATCACCGCAGCCTCGGGTACGTACACCATTTCGATCACCGATGCCAACGGTTGTGCGCCCGCTGAAGCAGAGGCCACGATCGGCGCAGCTGCATTACCGATCAGCGTTGATGCAGGCGCGGACATCGTGGTGTGCATGGACCAGTTGCAGGTGCAATTGAACGGGAACATCATCAACGCGCCAGGTGGCACCTGGAGCGGTGGTACCGGTACTTTCACCGGTAACGGACCATCAGCCCAGTACACTCCATCCGCAGCCGATATCGACCTGGGCGGCGTGATACTCACACTCCTGAGCGACACCAATACAGGTTGTCCGCCGGATTCCGATCAAGTCGCTCTTTTCATCCCGAATAGTTTCGAGGGAGGATCGGTCACCACGACGGATGCGACATGCTCCTACTCCACCGATGGATCGGCCGCTTACACACCGGCGATACCAGGTTTCACCTACCAGTGGGATGTGTTCAACAACACCACACCGATGGTGACCGGCCTTGGCCAGGGCACCTATTCAGTAACTGTGACCGATCAATTCGGATGCACGATCACTCTTCCAGCGGAGATCGAGCTGCCTGATCCGCTCTTCATCGTGGAAACGGCCTCCGACCCAGAGTCCTGTCTTGGAACGGGTGATGGATCGGCGAGCGTAGTGGCACTTGGCGGCACCGCCCCATACACTTATATCTGGAGCAACGGGGTGGTGAACGATACGATCGTCGCCACATCGGGTGAATACAACGTTTCGGTATTCGATGCGAACGGATGCGTGCCTGCCACCGCACAGGTAACGATCGCCGCAGCGGCCCTGCCGAACAGCGCGGATGCAGGTGGCGATCAGATCGCGTGCATGGACGATCTTATTCTCGATCTGCAAGGCAGCGTTACCAACGCTCCGGATGGGACCTGGAGTGGCGGTACCGGTTACTTCACCGGTACGGGACCTGTTGCCCAATATGTGATCTCACCTGCGGATGTCGCTGCCGGAACTGTCACCCTCACGCTCACCACGATCGGCAATACCGGCTGTCCGCCGGCATCCGATCAAATGGTGATCGGCATACCGAACAGCTTTGCCGATGGCATCATCACGGCAACGGATGCCACGTGCTATGAATTGAACAACGGCTCTGCGAGCTATACACCGGCGAATGCCACGTTCACCTATCTCTGGAACGATCCGCTCGCGCAGACCACAGCCACCGCAACAGGCCTGGGCGCTGGAAGCTACCAGCTGAATGTGACGGACATGTACGGTTGCGGCACGCAACTGCCGGTCTTCATCGGGCCCGCTTCACCGATCACCATCCTGCAGCTGATCAGCAACAATGAGAATTGCCTTGGTTCCGGCGATGGATCGGCCTCCGTGCTGGCCACAGGAGGCCATGCTCCATATACCTACTCCTGGAGCAATGGATCGGACCAATCATCGATCACCGCCGCTTCTGGGACCTACACTGTTGCGATCTCCGATGCGAATGGTTGCGCACCTACCATCGGTGAGGTCACGATCGGTAGCATCGGCCTGCCGAACATCGCTGATGCCGGTGCCGATGCGATCGCGTGCATGAACAGTTATCCGATCCAATTGCAGGGCAACGTGACCAACGCGCCCAGCGGTACCTGGAGCGGTGGAAGCGGTGCGTTCAACGGGAATGGTGTTTCGGTGGAATACTTCCCGACGATAACCGAGATCCTTGCCGGCGGGGTCGATCTGGTGCTCACCACTTCAGGCAACGAGACCTGTCCGGCAGCCACGGATACCGTTCACATCACACTGTCGAACGCCTTCATCGATGCGTCGATCCTCGCTGACAATGCGAACTGCAGCGCTTCGGCGGATGGGACACTGAGCTTCTCACCGGTGAACAGTGCCTTCACCTACGCATGGGACATCGCAGGCGCGCCGGATACTCCCTTGGCGACAGGGCTCGCCGCAGGTGATTATACCCTCACCGTAACGGATCAACTCGGCTGTGATAGCACGTTCACCGCCACCATCTCCGAACCCGATCCATTGGTGATCTCCTCGATACTTACCACGGCTGTGACCTGTTATGCCGGAAGCAACGGCCAGGCCGATCTGCAGATCGAAGGCGGAACAGCGCCTTATCTCGCAAGCTGGAGCAACGGAGGCATCGGCCTCACCCAGTTCAACCTGGCCGCTGGTGTGCATGAAGTACAGGTGATCGACCAGAACGGTTGTATCACATCATCCGCAGCCATCATCGATCAGCCCGATCCGATCGTGGTGCAGGCACAGGTACCTGATACGGTATGCGTGAACGCGCCGGTGATCCTTACGGCGGAAGCCCAGGGTGGCAATGGAGGCTACCAGTATGACTGGGGCACGCTTGGCACCGGGAATCCCTTGACCGTTGAATTCCCCGGATCACAAGTGGTCTTCCTCAGCGTTACGGACAGCGCAGGCTGCAGCGCACCAGCTCTCACCGAAATGGTATATGTGCTTGATCTCTCGCTGGCGGACCTGAACGTGTACGGCAATACCACGGTATGTCCCGGTGAAGAGGTCACGATCGGTGCGAGCGTCAGCGGCTATCCGGGCACCTATGCGCTCAGCTGGCCATCGCTTCAGGCTTACGGCACCGGGCCTTTCACCTTCCCGATCAGCAGCGGCACCAACGTTCCGGTGATCCTCTCGAATTCATGTGGCGACACCCAGAATGAAACAATTACCCTGCAGGTGGACGTATTACCGGCCGTGCAACTTCCACCGATCATCGCCCAGGGCTGTGCGCCGCTCACGGTGCAGTTCCCCAACATACCGCTGGGCAATGTCACCTGGGCCTGGGACCTGGGCAATGGGCAGACCTCCAGCGTGCCTTCACCGCTGGTGATCTACAATGCCGGAACGTACACCGCATCGGTCACCGTTACCACGCCGTTCGGTTGCACCACCACGATCCCGGCCAGTGGCCAGATCATCGCCGATGTGCCTCCGGTGGCGGCCTTCACTCCTTCAGCCTACACGGCAGCCCTGGATGAAGCGACCTTCCAGTTCACCGATCTCAGCACGGGCAATATCAACTCCTACAACTGGACCTTCGGGGATGGCGGCACCAGTTCCGCGATCAACCCCACGCATAACTACAACGACATCGGCACCTTCGAAGTGGAACTGATGGTGCAGAGCGCGAACGGATGCACGAGCACCGCCACGCAGATCCTACAGATCACACCGGTGTACGACATCACCCTGCCCAACGCCTTCACACCAGGCCAGGGCGGCGGCAATGGCGGCGCCTTCGATCCGAACGATCTCAGCAACGATGTGTTCTACGCCTTCGTGGAACATGTGGAGGATTTCCGCATGCGCATCTTCAACCGTTGGGGCGAGCTCGTGTTCGAAAGTGACGAGCTCACGCGCGGCTGGGATGGCTACTACAAGGGCGAATTGAGCCCCCAGGACGTGTACGTGGTACAAACGTGGATCCGCTTCGTAGACGGTCGCGAGATCCAGAAACTCACCGATCTCACCTTGTTCCGATGATCACCAAGGCCGGCCATATGCTCTCGGCACTACTCGTGCTCCTGGCTTGCGGTGTTTCTGCACAAGATCCGCAGTTCACGCAATTCTACGCTGCACCGCAGTACCTGAACCCCGCGCTCACGGGCAACACGCAGCAGGATCGCGTGGCGCTGAACTACCGCCTGCAATGGCCCGGCGTTCAGCCTGGCTATGAAACATATGCGTTCGCCTACGATCACCGGTTCAGCGGGCTCAACTGCGGGTTGGGCGGCTGGGTGTTGAAGGACCAGGCCGGTAGCAACGGGCTCACGTTCACTTCCATCGCGATCAACTACAGCTATGAAGCCCGGTTGAACCATCGCCACGCGTTCCGCGCAGGCCTTCGCCTGGGCTATACCATGCGTGGCGTGAACCCTTCTGGTTTCCTTTTCGCCGACCAGGTGATCCGCGATAATGCACCGCGTTCGATCGAAATGAACATCGTGCAGGGGATCGA
>JAEYYE010000195.1 GCA_023430945.1 Bacteroidota bacterium | reverse complement strand
CAGGAGACCTTCGCCCCACCGGCGGAGGTCTTCTGCATTATACGGTCCGGTTGACCGAGCTTTGCGGCATGGATCGGAATACACTTGCCTGGGCTTCATTCATACTGATGCTCGCTGTGGCCTTCGGTGCGTTCGGTGCGCATGGTTTGAAGGCACGGATCGATGCCAACGCGCTTTCGCAATGGAACACGGCGGTTCAATATCAGTTCCACCACGGACTTGCGTTGTTCGGGCTCGCACTCCTCTCCGATCGGATCCCGGTGAAACGAGCGCGGCTTGCAAGGCTGTTCTTCCTGCTGGGGATCACTTTTTTCTGTGGATCGCTCTACGTGCTGAGCACCCGAACCGTCACCGGCCTGCATGGGATCACCCCGATCCTTGGTCCGATCACGCCGATCGGTGGTCTTTTCTTCATTGGCGGCTGGCTCCTGTTGTTCATAATAGCATTGCGCAATGCTGACAAAGGTCATTAGCCCTGTATCGCGGAAAGCCCTAATTTTGGCTCCAATTTCCAACCTAACAGGACATGAACGAGTTCGGTAATAAACCGAAGAACGCTGACCTTTCGAAGATCGGTCTGGCACGTGTGGGTGATGCATATTGGAATCTGGAGCCGGCCGAGCTGGTCGAGCACGCCATCGTGAACGGCCAGGGCGTGTTCGCCGACAGCGGTGCGCTCGCGATCGATACCGGCGAATTCACCGGCCGCAGCCCGAAGGACAAGTTCTGCGTGAAGGATGCGAAGACCGAAGGAACGGTTTGGTGGGGTGATGTGAACATCGCCTTCGATCCAGCGAAGTTCGATGCCCTGTACGACAAGATGTGCGCGTACCTGATGAACCGCGATGTGTACATCAAGGATGCCTACGCCTGTGCCGATCCGACCTATCAGTTGAACCTGCGCGTGGTGGCGGAATATCCGTGGAGCGCCTTGTTCGCCGGCAACATGTTCCTGCGTCCCACGGCCGAACAGCTCGAAGGTTTCGATCCGGAATGGCATGTCATCTGCGCGCCCGGCTTCAACGCCGATCCCGAAAAGGATGGAACGCGCCAGCACAACTTCGCGATCCTCAACTTCACCCGCAAGATGATCATCATCGGGGGCACGGGCTACACCGGCGAGATCAAGAAGGGGATCTTCACCGTTCTGAATTACGTGCTTCCGCAGGAGCGCGGCGTGCTCAGCATGCACTGCAGCGCCAACATCGGCAGGGAAGGTGATACCGCGGTGTTCTTCGGCTTGAGCGGCACCGGTAAGACCACGCTCAGTGCCGATCCCGATCGCCGGTTGATCGGTGATGATGAACATGGCTGGAGCGACAAGGGCGTATTCAATTTCGAAGGCGGCTGCTACGCGAAGTGCATCGATCTGAGCGCCGAGAAAGAGCCGCAGATCTGGAATGCGATCAAGTTCGGATCACTTCTCGAGAACATCGTGTTCGAGGAAGGCACCACCAAGGTCGATTTCAGCGACGGCACGAAGACTGAGAACACCCGTGTAAGCTATCCGATCCATCACATCGATAACATCGCCCAGCCCAGCATTGGATCGCATCCGAAGAACATCTTCTTCCTCACCTGCGATGCGTACGGCGTACTGCCACCGATCAGCCGGTTGACCCCCGGCCAGGCGATGTACTGGTTCATCAGCGGATATACCGCGAAAGTGGCCGGTACCGAGGCAGGCATCACCGAGCCGAAGACCGTGTTCAGTGCATGTTTCGGTGCACCGTTCCTGCCGCTGCATCCGACCAAGTATGCGGATATGCTGGGTGAGAAGATGAAGCAGCACGATGTGCGCATCTGGTTGGTGAATACCGGCTGGAGCGGCGGCGCCTATGGCACCGGCGAGCGCATGAAGCTGCGTTACACACGGGCAATGATCACCGCTGCGCTGAAAGGCGAACTGGACAATGTGGAATTCAAACAGCATCCGGTCTTCGGGGTGAATTTCCCGGCCAGCTGTCCTGAGGTTCCGGCCGAGATCCTCGATCCACGCAGCACCTGGAAGGACAAGGCTGCGTACGATGAACAGGCGGATAAGCTGGCCAAGGCGTTCAACGACAACTTCAACAAGTACAAGGATGGCGCGAGTGCCGAGATCCTTGAAGCTGCACCACGCACTGCCGTAAAAGCATAATGCATAACCTGATCGAAAGCCTCTTCATCCACGGATGGAGAGGCTTCTTCATTTCCCGCCGCATTGCTCTTTTGGCGATACCGGCCCTGATCCTCTTTCAACGTTGCTCCACCACGCAACAAGCCGATCCCTATGCGGATTGGGTACCGGTGGCCAACAGTTACGCCCGATCCTTCCAGATCATGAAGAAGGGAGATGCGCGGCTGTTGATCTGTTTTGGTGCGGGCGGGCGGACGGATACCGTGGGGATCTATTTGATCGGGGGAGATCCCATGAGCGGGGTCCAGCCGATCCCGCACCTCAGGGAGGTCGTGGTCGCTTCCACCACGCAACTGCCGTTCTTCAGCGCATTGGAAAAGGAGGATCTGATCCACGGAGTGGTGCATGCCGGTGATCTGTTCGATCGCTCGATCGCCGCACGTGTTGCCCAGGGCTCGATCCGGGATGTGGGAACTGCGGAAGGCCTGGACCAGGAACAGATCCATGCGATCAAGCCGCAGGCCATCTTCGATCATCCCTTCGGCAGGAATTTGCGCGGTGGATCCACGGTCCCGGTGATCAATGTAACGGAGTATCTCGAAGAGCATCCTTTGGGACGTGCGGAATGGCTGAAATTCTTCGGCGTTCTTTTCCGGGATGAAGAACATGCGGACCGGCTATTCGATCGGATCGAGGGGCGTTATCGCACGGCCGCTGCCGCATCAGCGCAATACGTGGATACGCCTGTGGTGTTCTTCGCCAGCAGCTGGCAGGGGCAGTGGTTCGCCCCGCCGGCCAACAGTTACATGGCGAAACTGATCACCGATGCCGGCGCTGCCTATGCGCTGGCCGATCATCAGGCAGAAGGGAACCTCACACTTGATCTGGAGAGCGTACTTCACAAGGTGCGGCGATCGGATCATTTCGGGATGATACTTTCCACCATGGACAGCATCACGGCCTTCACACTTTCCGCCGGGGAACCGCGCCTGGCCAGGATCCCGGCGGTGAACATGGGCGGTTTCCATGGGAACACGGCGCTCACCGACCTGTTCGGCCAGGCGATCCTCGAACCGGATATCGTGCTATCCGATCTGCAGAACATCTTCCATCCGCGCGATACGGGTGCGGTGGAATTCCGGTATTTCAAGCCATTGCAGCCGGTCAGGTATGCGACCGATCGGCCGCGCGCACCAGGTATCGTTGATCGATGACCTGCAGGTGATGCAGCACATGCCCGGCGATCGTCCAGCCGATCGCGCGTACACTGATCCGGTTGCCGTTGGCAACGCCGGTTCGAAGCAACATGCGATCGCTCATCCCATTGAAGAGTTCGATCGTACTCTGTCGCACCACATCGTGCTCGCGCAGGATCTGGTGAAGTTCCCGTTGCCCGGTATCCGCGTTCTCGATGTATGTATCCTCATCAAACCCCGGCAATCCGATCACCTCGTTGCGTGAAAAGCACATCGCACGATAACTGAACACGCGCTCGGTATCGATCAGGTGCTGGAAGATCTCCTTGATGCTCCACTTCCCGGGCGCATAGCGGTGATCGGCATGACCGGTGGGTATCCGCGCCACCACGTCCCAAAGCAATTCCGAAGCGTTCTGCAATGCTTCGATCAGGTGCTCGCCTTTGGCCTGCGCACTATAGCGCTGGAAGTACGCGATCATCTCATCGGCCGCGGGCCGCTCGATCCTTCTCATTTCCTTTTTTCTGGAACGAGTACGAAGATGTCCTCGTTCTCGCGTTTCATGAGATAACGTTCTCGGGCGAATTTCTCCAGCAACCGTTTATTGCTGGAAAGTTCGTGCAGCTGTTCCCGTGTTCGCGCGATCTCCGCCTGATACCATTCATGCTGATCGCGCATGCGCGAAAGTTCACGCCGGTTCTTGAAGGTCGTCCAGGCATCATTCCGATCGAAGATGGTGATCCACGCGATCAAAGCGATCGCTGCCACCGAATAACGGTTGCGAAGCGGAGAAGGTATGCGGTGCAGGAGTTTCACCGGCAACGAAAGTAGCCGCCCGTTCTTCCAGCGGTCAAGTCACTCAGGACGGATCTTCAACGTGGCCATGTTCGTTGATCGGATCGGATGAGGGCAAAAAAAAGTGGGACAAGCGACCCGCATCGCACCGCTACGACCGCCTGCCCTTGCTTCCTTCCGGACCTGGGGGATTCAGCGGGAGCTGGTCGTACAGGACTTGTCCCGGTGCAAAGGTAATCAAAGGGCTTCGGTGAATTGTTGATAAAATTATGTTAATTTCAATCCGCCTCGAGACTATATTTAGCCGCGTCGGGTCTATTTGTTCCGTATCAAGTAGACCCGATGGATCAACTTTTCAGCCCCATGAGAATTACTGTAGTTATGATCTCTTTAGTAGCATTCGCGCGCATTTGCTCTGCACAAATCTCTCCCGATATCGAATGGCAAACTTGTTTTGGGACTTCGATGGACCAGGAGGGCCATTCAGTGTATCGAACAACCAATGGTGGATACGTTTTAGCAGGCGCAACTTTCACAGGGTCTGATAGTTGGGACTATTATATCATAAAGGTCGATTCTGACGGTGATTTTCAATGGGATCGAACATACGGAGGCTCCGGCATCGACAAGGCTCATTCCGTTCAATAGACCACTGATGATGGCTATATTATAGCAGGAATTACTACCTCTTCTGATGGCGACATAACTGGGTATTATGGTCAAAGTGATATCTGGGTAGTGAAGCTGGATGCCGATGGAGATCTTCAATGGCAAAGATCCTTGGGAGGAACCGCTGCTGAAAGCGGTAGCTCCATTCTACAGACCTATGAAGGTGGATATATAGTAGTAGGTTGGACCGAATCCAATGATGGGGACGTGTCTATGAGCCATGGACAGCAGGATACATGGGTCGTGAAGCTTGATGCAAGTGGTGAGATAGAATGGGAACGATCTTATGGGGGATCCGATAGTGAGGCTGCTTTCTCGTTCCAGCAAACCAGTGACGGTGGCTTCATTGTAGCGGGCTCCACACGCTCCACCGACGGGGACGTAACCGAGTATCTTGGTGATTGGGATATGTGGGTACTGAAGCTGGATGGCGCTGGTGCGATCGAATGGCAGAGGTCAATGGGAGGATCAGGGGAGGATGGTGCCAGTTCGATTCAACAGACAAACGATGGGGGATACATAGTTTCAGGCAGTACCACTTCCAGCGACGGTGATGTGGACCAGAACCAAGGCAGCAGCGATTATTGGGTAGTTAAACTTTTGGGAAATGGTGAAATAGAATGGCAAAAGACCTACGGTGGTCCCAGCAGTGACGGTCCCCGTACCATTGAACAGACCGGCGACGGGGGCTATATAATTGCCGGATCAACGAACTCGAGCAGCGGGGATATTACCAATTACAACGGAGGATGGTTCGATCAATGGGTAGTGAGACTTGATCAATATGGTACCCTATTATGGGAGAAGGCCATGGGTGGCTCTGCGGATGATCGGGTAGGCGGCATGTGCAGTTCCCTCGATGGCGGGTATGTAGTTGTTGGTTTCTCCAATTCCGATGATGGTGATGTTACAAGTCTGTTCCCCGGATATGATCTGTGGGTTGTTAAACTTGCTACCGATCCCACTGCGATAATTGAGACCAGTGAAGATCTTTCGATCTTCTTGCATCCAAATCCGGTGATCGATGGTCTTACCATCAGCCTTGCGATCGATGATCCATCTTTCACGGTGATCCAGATCGTCAACTCCACCGGGCAGTTGATCATGGATATCGTGAACAAGAATATGCCCGTCGGTGAACACAAGATTCTTATTTCCACTGAAGATCTTCCCGCTGGTGTGTACTACGTACACGCGATAGGTGCTGGGGCAGCTTCCATGACCAGATTCGTGAAGTTGTGATCAGCTGGGTCGATTTTCATCGATCCCGAACTTCCGCTATCCTTGCATCATGGACCTTTCGATCGTGGTGCCGTTGCTCAATGAGCGCGAGTCGCTTCCGGTGCTTGTGCAGCGGCTGCACCAGGTGATCGGCGAAATGGGCGTGAGCTACGAGATCATCCTGGTGGATGATGGCAGCCGCGATGGATCGTGGGACAAGATCAAGGAACTTGCTTCACAAAGCCATCGCGTGAAAGGGATCCGGTTCGGAAGGAATTACGGCAAAAGCCCCGCGTTGAACGAAGGTTTTCGCACCGCGAAAGGGAATGTGGTGATCACCATGGATGCCGATCTGCAGGACGATCCGGAGGAAGTGCCGGAACTATACCGCATGATCGCAGAAGATCGGTTCGATCTGGTGAGCGGCTGGAAGAAGAAACGCCATGATCCGATCAGCAAGACCGTACCGACGAAGCTTTACAATTGGGCCACGCGCAAATTGAGCGGTGTGAAATTGCACGATTTCAATTGTGGATTGAAGGCGTACAAACGCGATGTCGTGAAATCGATCGAGGTGTATGGCGAGATGCACCGCTACATCCCGTTCATGGCGAAGAAGGAGGGTTTCCATAGGATCGGCGAGAAGGTGGTGAAGCACCATCCGCGGAAATATGGAAAGACCAAATTCGGGATGGATCGGTTCATGAACGGTTTCCTCGATCTGCTCACGATAAGTTTCGTTTCCCGTTTCGGTGGAAAACCGATGCACTTCTTCGGATCGCTCGGAACATTGATGTTCATGCTCGGCCTTCTTGCCACAGCATGGCTCGTCGGCAGCAAGATCTGGCACATCTTCATTCTGGAAAGACCCGCGCCATTGGTAGCGAACCAAGCGCTCTTCTATGTCGCGCTCACAGCGATGATCATCGGTGTGCAGCTTTTCACCATGGGTTTCGTCGCCGAACTGGTCGGCCGCAACTCACCGCTGCGCAACAATTACCGCGTTACGGAGCGGATCGATCGGTAGTCTTTTCCGGTACACTGGCGATCGGCTGCTGCCGATCGTTGTTCATCCAGAACAGTTCCTTCGCGAGCCGTGCATCGTGGCCATAGATGTCGTTGCGCATTTGAAGCGTTCCAGCGCGATCCACCCACGCGGTGAAATAGGTGATGATCACGGGCATTCTGTTCTTCAGACCCACCTGCACTTCTTCGGTGGAATCCATCGCTGCTTCGATCCGCTCTTCGGTCCATTCCTCATCATCCTTCAGCAGATAGAGCGCGAGGTCCTTCGGCCTGCTCACACGAATACAACCGTGGCTGAACGCGCGTTCTTCGCGGCTGAACAATCCTTTCGCCGGAGTATCGTGCAGGTAGATGCTGTATGAATTCGGGAACATGAACTTCACACGACCCAGCGCATTGTCCGGCCCTGGTAATTGCCGGATGATCGGCTTTTCTTCAGTGCCGCCCACGATCTCCATGTTCTTCTCGGTGAGGTATTCCTCATTCTTCTCCATTTCCGGAAGGATCTCGTTCTGCACGATGCTTTCAGGAAGTGTCCATGTCGGACTGAAGACCATGTAGGTGATCGTATCGCTGAAGATCACGGTGCGATCGGCCGATGTGCCGACGACCACTTCCATCTCCATCGCCACTTCGTCATCTTCGATCAATTTCAGTTCGTAATCGGGAATGTTGATCCCGATGTACGGCTGGCCGAGTTCTTCCGGCATCCAGCGAAGCCGCTCCATGTTCACCACAAGCGTTATCACGCGATCGGCCGGGGTTATGTTCAATGCATCGAGGAATGACCGGCCGATCACACCATCAGCCTTGATCCCGTGC
>JAEYYE010000166.1 GCA_023430945.1 Bacteroidota bacterium | reverse complement strand
TAGCAATCGCTCTGGCTCACTTCGATCGTATCGAGGCTGAGCGAGGTGGAAAGAACCCCTTGATCCACCACCAGATCGGGTGCTTCGGGACAATCCGGATCGCCGAAGGGGATGCAGCTTCCATCATCGATCGTGGCGAGCGGATCGAAGTTGCATGAGTTCACATTCGTGCACCCGCTGATCGGTCCAACGTAGTTCAGCGCCCAGGGTATCGATGATCCGTCACAACTTCCTTCACCACCTATCCGGATGTAGACCGGCCCGCCCGCCTGCAGGTTCGCGTTCAGGAAAGCCTGGGCGCCGCAGCCATCTTCAGAGAAATACATGCTTCCCGCAGGCGAATCATCCCAAACCAGGTTCAGGCAGTGATCGTAGATCCAGAGGCGTGTGTCACAAGCGGCCAGATCGCATGTGGTGACCTGGTAACTGCCGCTCAACGTGGGAGTGAAGAGATACCAGGTGTTCGGTTCAGGCGCTACATGTTCGCCGATCGGCACTGTGATCGGGTTGCCACAACTGAAGCCCGGCGGACAATTGATCTCGGTGACCGCCATGTAATTGTAGTTCCAGCCCGAGGCCACCGTATCGCCATCGAGCATCACCCAGTAGCCACCCGGCTGAAAGATGCCATCTCCGTACGAATCATAGATGGTGAAGATCAGGCAGGTGTTCAGCGGAACGCAGAGATCGCCGCCCTGCCAGTTGCCGTTCGCCAGGATCTGGCCACCGCTGCGAACATCCCAGGTGATCTCGTTGGGCCAGTTGTCCGGTACGATGGAGACCACGAGTTCACCCTGCCCCGGAGGGCATTGCGCGATCGAGAGCAAAGTGAGCAGCGAAAAGAGGGATACAAGGCTGGAGCGTAGCATCAAGTTCGGTGGTTGGGATGAACGGGTAGGACAAATTTGAACGCACGGAACGATCCGTACAAGGCCGATCGGCCGTTAAACTTGGAACCGAGGATGCATTTGGAAATGGTGGGGGATATCCGCACCTTTGCAGCCCCAAAACAAAAAGGGACTTAAACAACAGCGACATGCCAACTCGCATCCGCCTTCAGCGTAAAGGCAAAAAAGGCCGGCCTTACTATCATGTGGTAGTGGCCGATTCCCGTGCACCCCGCGACGGGAAATACATCGAACGGATCGGTGCTTACGATCCGAACCAGAACCCCGCGTTCATCGAGGTGAACACGGACAAGGCGCTGGATTGGCTCCAGAAGGGAGCGCAGCCCAGCGACACCTGCCGTGCGATCCTCAGCTATACCGGCGTGGTGTACAAGAACCACCTGGCCAATGGCGTGAAGAAAGGTGCGTTCTCACAGGAAGAGGCCGATCGCCGCTTCGATATCTGGAAGAACGAGAAGAACGCCAAGATCGAACAGAAGAAGAGCCGCCTTGGCAAAAGCCGCGAAGATGCCGATCGTGAGCGCCTCGCAGCCGAAAAGAAGAAGTCCGATGATCGTGCGGCGGCCCTTAGCGCGAAGCTGGCCGCAGCCAATGCACCGGCTGAAGAAGCCGCTCCGGCCGAAGAAGGCGGCAGCGAAGCACCGGCAACGGAGTAATTTCGTCTTGCAACAGATCGGGAGCCTGCATGAAAATGCGGGCTTTCTTTTTTCAAGCATATGGATCGCCCCTAACTTCACCCGCATGGATCTCGAAAGCCTGCATCGGATCGGCCGGCTTGGCAAACCGTGGGGGTACAAGGGCGAACTCACTGTACACCTCGAGAATTGCGATCTGGAGGATCTGGTGCCGAAGGGAGCGCTATTCGTGGACATCGAAGGGCAGAAGGTGCCGTTCTTCTATACGAACCTTCGCGATCAAGGCCGGGCCGGGATCCTGGTGAAATTCGATGACTTCAATGATCCGCAAAGCGCGGGCATCGTGGTGGGCCGGGACATCTATGCACCGCCGGGGCATCTTTCGGACGGAAGCGATGAAAGCTGGGATCCAGAGGAATTCATCGGCATGATCGTGCGCGATGAAGAACACGGTGAATTGGGTGAAGTGATCGCGATCGAAGGCACCGATCGCAATCCGGTGATGTCGATCCTGCTCGGTGGCCAGGAGGTGATGGTGCCGATCGTGGATGACATGATCCTGGACATGGATCCCGAGGAGAACACCATTCTTGTTCGAACGCCACCCGGGCTCATCGATCTGTATCGCGATCCAGGAAAAAAGGACGAAGAAGAATAGGGCAAAGAAGGAAATTGGATCTTGAATGAACAACGAAACGAAATTCCGCGAGATCATCAACGCAGGCAACACCACGAAAGGTGATGCGATCGAACTGGGTGCGGCGATGCTCGCAGGTGAAGCGATGGAAGGCGCATTGGTGAAGATCCCGCTTCGCACCATGAACCGCCATGGATTGATCTGCGGCGCCACAGGAAGCGGCAAAACGAAAACACTTCAGATCCTGGCCGAACAGCTTTCCTTGAAAGGAGTTCCAGTACTCATGATGGATGTGAAAGGCGATCTGAGCGGGATCGCGGCTCCGGGTGTGGAGAACGAAAAGATCACAGAACGTCACCGGAGGATCGGGCTACCTTACAAGGCGGAAGGAATGCCGGTGGAATTGCTGAGCCTGAGCAACGAACCTGGAGCGCGGCTTCGCGCAACGGTGAGTGAATTCGGTCCCGTGTTGCTCAGTCGGATCCTGGAATTGAACGACACACAGCAAAGTGTGCTTTCGCTCGTGTTCAAGTATTGCGATGATCAGAAACTCCCATTGCTCGACCTGGAGGATCTGCGCAGTGTGTTGAAGCACATCACCGGTGAAGGCAAGGCGGCGATCCAGAAGGAATATGGCCAGGTAAGCGCTGCCACGGTGAATACGATCATGCGCAAGATCATCGAGATCGAGCAACAAGGCGCATCGGAATTCTTCGGCGAACTTTCCTTCGATGTGAACGATCTGTTGCGAACGCGCGATGGCAGGGGAGTGGTCCATATCGTGCGGCTCACCGATATCCAGGATCGGCCAAGGCTTTTCAGCACGTTCATGCTCTGTCTGCTTGCCGAGATCTATTCACTTTTCCCGGAGGAAGGCGATCCGGAGAAACCCAAACTGGTACTCTTCATCGATGAGGCACACCTGATCTTCGATACCGCCACGAAGGCGCTTCTGGATCAGATCGAAACGATCATCAAACTGATCCGATCGAAAGGTGTCGGGGTCTATTTCTGCACGCAGGATCCAAGCGATGTCCCAGAGAAGGTGCTTGGCCAGCTTGGCCTGAAGGTGCAACATTCCCTGCGCGCGTTCACCGCCAGGGATCGCACTACGATCAAGAAGATCGCGCAGAACTATCCCATCACGGAATTCTACGATGTGGAGCAACTGATCACTTCGCTCGGGATCGGAGAAGCCTTCGTTACAGCGCTCAACGAAAAGGGAACTCCGACCCCGCTTGCGCACACGCTGCTGCGTGCACCCGCTTCACGCATGGACATCTTAACGCCGCTCGAGATCGATGGACTGGTGGCGCGAAGCACGCTGGCGAAGAAATACAATGAAAAGATCGATCGCGAAAGCGCACACGAGATCCTGGAAGAACGCATCGCCCGATCGGGTCCGATCGAAGAAGAAGTAGTGGAAAGGAAGAAGGAAAAAGATCAAAATACCTGGACCGATATCAGCCGGAACCCCATGGCGCGGCAGATCGGGAACACGTTCGTGCGCGAATTGACGCGCGGATTGCTTGGCGTTCTTGGGATCAAGTCCACCAGAAAACGGCGATGAAAAGAGAGAAGGCGCTGGATCCAGCGCCTTCTCTCTTTTTCGTCATTCGGCGATCACCGGCGGTTCATGAAGATCATGATGTAGTAGAGCAGGGTACCGATCGACCCTATCGCTGCCACCACGTAAGTGCGTGCCGCCCATTTCAACGCATCGGCGCTCATGGCGTATTCGCTCGTTGTAACGATCCCATTGCTTTTGATCCACGCGAGCGCGCGTTTGCTCGCATCATATTCCACCGGAAGTGTGATGATGCTGAAGACCGTGATCGCAGCGAAGAGGATGATCCCGGCCAGCAACAGATTCCCACCGATCGGCGAATTCAGCAACAGGATGCCGCCGAGTAGGATCCATTGAACCCAGCGCGAAGCGATACTTACCACGGGCACCAGTTTGCTTCGCAGTTGCAGCCAGCTGTAGGCAGTTGCATGTTGAACGGCATGTCCGCACTCGTGTGCAGCCACCGCAGCGGCCGCAGCATTCCGGGCGTGGTACACCGGTTCGCTCAAATTCACCGTTCGTTTCGCTGGATCGTAGTGGTCGGTAAGCTGTCCCGGCACGCTCATCACTTTCACGTTGCTTATCCCATGGTCGCGGAGCATCTGCTCGGCCACCTCACGACCGCTCATTCCATTGCTCAGCGGTGTGCGGGAATATTTCTCGAACCTGCTGCGCAATTGCTGGCCAACAAGCCAGCTTGCAAGCATGATCAAGATCATTATCAGGTATGCACCTCCCATTTTCCTAAGGTTTTGCCGCGTTCACAGCAAAGCAGTTGCCGATCGCAGCGATCGGCCAAAACGTCAGTGTTATTCCTCGGTCGCCGTATCTGCCCGTTCGATCTCCTTGTCCAGTATGCGATCGATGTGGTCGAGCGTCATCTTGTCGATCTTGGCATCGGTGCGCGCCTGCTTCTTCATGAACCGAAGCATCGCGTTCTTCTTGATCTCGTAAGCCACATAGACCGTGTATTCGCCGGTGGCATCATTGTGATACGTTTCTTCACCGATCTTGCGCATATCGGCCAGTTCGGTGTTCATCACTTCGCGGACCAGGCTCTGGAATTTATCCGCTACATCACGCGCTCCTTCATTCTCGGTCTGCCCCAGATATTGATCGGTGACCGCGCGCATGTTCGTCCCGATCTGGCTCGCAAGCTGGCTTCGCGCTTCACTATCGGCTTTTGCCCGGGCGATGTTCTGCTTGCTGCTCGCGCCCTGCCCGGTGCTGCGCCACCACACATTGTTGCTCTCGTATTTGTTCCCAGTGAAAGGCTGTTTCACTTTCGTTCCTGCCGGACTACTGGTGGTCTTGCAAGCCGAAAGGAGCGTTCCGATCAACATCAGCAGAACAAGACCATTACCGAGCGTTGTATTCAGGGATCTCATTAAAGGATGAGTTTGTTTGGATCGATCTGTTGGAAAAGATCATGCCATTGATGCGGGCGAAGTTCAATTTCTTTTTGGATCTATGGATAATTCCGATCCGCGAATGCATCTTTCGGACAAATTCCGAACGAATGAGAGCATTGAAGACCATATTGATCATACTACTGGCACTCGGAGTGATCATGGTGATCCTGGCTTTCACAGGGCCCGAAGCCAGCGTGGTGAAGCGATCGGTCGTGATAGAGGCACCACCGTCCGCGATCTATCCGAACATCGCTTCGCTTCGAAAGATGCACGAATGGAGCCCATGGAAGGATATGGACAGGGACCAGAAGAATACGTGGAGCGAGACCGATGCGGCAGTGGGCGCGTACGGAGAATGGGAAGGCGATACCGTTGGCCGCGGCCGCCAGGAGATCATCGCCTTGGAACAGGATCGCAAGGTGACCACCGATCTGCGCTTTCTTGAACCATGGGAATCGAAAAGCACGGTGGATCTGGAATTGACACCGGAGAACAATGGCACGCGCGTGGATTGGATCATGACCCAGAAGCATGAAGGCCTTGGACGGATGATGGCGGTCTTCATGGACATGGACAAGAAGATCGGGCCGGATTTCGAGAAGGGCCTACAGAATTTGAAGGCCAGAACTGAAGCGGAACAACAGGCCGAACAAGCAGCACTCCAAGCCAGGACGCACCGTGGCTACGTGATCGAAACCGTTGAGAAGCCAACGACCACAT
>JAEYYE010000116.1 GCA_023430945.1 Bacteroidota bacterium | reverse complement strand
GAGGAGAGCGTATCGCCCGAGCGCACCTTATGGAATTTGCGGGCCGCGAGCGAAGCTTTCGCCCGTGCGATCTCCGCGAACGTGCCTTTGTGGATGTCGAACGTCTTCGCCTTCAACGTACCGTTCTCAATATCGAACACCAGCGACGGGTCGATCGGCTGATCCAGGAACCGCACTTCGAAATGCAGGTGGCTGCCATAGCTGCGGCCGGTATTGCCGCCAAGCCCAAGGGTATCACCGGCGTGGATCTGGTCACCGGGTTCAACGAGACGTTTGCTCAAATGGGCATACAGGGTCTCCAATCCATTGTAATGCCGCACCACAACCACATGGCCGAACGTGGAATTGTAACGGGAGATCCGCACCATGCCATCGAATGCGGAGAGGACCGGGTCACCGGTCTTGAGTTTCAGGTCGATGCCATAATGCATGCGGCCTTTGCGCGGTCCGAAAGGGGAGGTGAGATGCCCGGTAGTCGGCAATGCATGATCGCATTCATCATGGCTCAGGTATAGCCGCAACGTATCATGCGCGAGATCAACGGTGGCGCCACGATCGAAGATGGCATCGGTGCGAAAATGGCAATAGATGTCGTACCCGGGAATGAACATCAATGAATCGTTCACATCCCAATTCGCTTCAGCGGCGATCGCTTCCTCCGAACCTTCCTCGATCAGTTCATTGAAGAGATCATCACCCTCCGGACCGCCGTAGTGAACACTGTCGCTTTCCTGCGCCATTCCCTGAAGGATCGTGGCGCAGAGTAGAAAGGCCAGGCTTGCTTTCAACATCATCATGGCGGGCAAATCTATCTTCGTGATCCGACCATCAGATCCATGGAAGCGCTTCGTGATCAACACTATGGCATGGAGAAATGCGTTCATCTTTTGCATGCTGCCGTTCATCGCCCGTAACACTTTATCGATCGCCCCCGTTAAACTGTGTTAAGCGATCCATGAGGCGTTGCAAGCATGGAGATTTGTACGGATCTTGATCGGCGGGGTTTCAGGGACGATGGATCGGAACGAACGTAGGAACCATTGATGTTGCATCCACGCGCACAACACAGGCACCACGCACACATCACCGATACCGGCAACGGTCTTGCACACGCCGTGATCGTGTACCTCGTGGCCTTGCTGCTCACGCTTCCGCTCTTCATCATCCTTTATCCCTTTGTTCCCGAACTGGTGCTTCCGATCGGTGAAGGCCTGCGCATCGATCATGCGATCACGTTCGTGTTGATACTCGTGGCTTTCATCATCCTGGTGCGCAAGTTCCAGATCCTGGTGTACACGGTATTGATCCTGGGAATGCTGGCGATCACGGTGACCACGATCACCGGTTCTTACACCTTCGGCCGCATGTACAACGATTATGCGGAGTTCCTCGGATCGCTGCGTGAGACCACCGTGCATGTGCCGCTCGCTTCACAGAAGCTCAATCCGTTCCACGATTCGGACAAGCTGCGCGAGATCATCATCAGGCCCGATCCGGAGGTGCGGAAAGCCGCGGTGAAAATGGCCACGAAGAATTTCTCAAAAGTACCGATCCAGGCCGATGAGTTCACCATGGTGCAGGCGTTCTCGATCTTCAAGGAGATCAACCACAACTGGCACTATGTATCCGATGTGAAAGGCGGTGAGTATTTCGCGCCTCCGCTGGAAAGTCTTGAATTGATGGCCGGTGATTGTGATGATCATGCCGTGTTGATGGCCTCTGCGATCAAGGCGATCGGTGGTGAAGTGCGGCTCGTGCGCACAGAAGGCCACATCTATCCGGAAATGAAGATCGGCAACGACGCGAAGTTGGAACGGGCGGCATACCTCATCCGCAAGGTCCTCTTCAGCCGCGAGGTCGGCGATGATCCACTCTATCACCACACCGATGCCGATGGCCAGCATTGGATCAACCTCGACTACACGCGGCATTACCCCGGTGGTGAGTTGATGAACGAACGGATCCTCGGTATACTCGAGGTCTGATCCTTCGCTCAAGGTCCGGTTATTGCTCTGGCCGATCGTTATGGCAGGCAAAAGAACATTGGTGCTCGGTGCCACCGATCGCCGGGACAAGTATGCGAATCTCGCGATCCGCCGCTTGCGTGAATTCGGCCATGAGGTGATCGCCGTGGGTGCCCGACCCGGATCGGTGGATGATGTTGTGATCACCACTTCCATTCCGCCGGGGATCGAAGTGGATACGGTTACGCTGTATCTCAATCTGTTCAATCAACAGGCCTACGAAGAACAGATCATCGGGCTGAGACCCAAACGCATCATCTTCAACCCGGGTACGGAGAACCTCGATCTGGGATCGCAAGCTGAAGCGGCAGGGATCGAAGCGGTGAACGGTTGCACATTGGTGATGCTTTCAGCCGGGACCTATTGAGATATTGCGGCATGAAAAAGCCCCGCTGATGGCGGGGCTTTTACTTTTTCGTTCGGATCGGATCAACGACCCACGGTGAGTTTCTGTGTGCTGGTGCCTTCGTTGTTCGAGGCGCGGATCACATAAAGCCCATCGGCGATCCCGAGATCGCTGCTGCTGATGGTGATGCCGTTGCCACCCTGTGGCAGGTACACTTTCTGCAGGATGATCGCGCCGCGGCTGTCCATCAGGGTGATCTCGGTGGGGTGAACGTCCATGCCCGTCATCTGTACGAAGAAGCGATCGTTGGTCGGGTTCGGGAATACGCTCATCTGTCCGTTGCCAGTTGCATCTTCGATCCCAACCGGCCCGGCAATGTTGATATCGTCCAGGTAAAGGTTGTTGGAGAATTCGCTCGAAACAAAGCGGAAGCGGAAACGAACGTTATCGGTGAGCGCCTGGTTCGGTATGTTGAATTCCTTGTACTGCCATGATCCCGGTGTGGTGGAATTGCCGTTCGTGATCAGGTCCTCATCGTCCAAAGTGCTCGCGCTGGCGGTGGTAAGCGGGCTCCAGGTGCGGCCGCAATCCGTGCTGCGGTGTACCTCGAGCCTTTCGGTGGCCTCATCCATGCTCGTGGTCTGGGTGGAATAGGAATACCAGAACGAAAGGGTCACGTCCTGCATGCCCGAAAGATCGAGCAGGGGCGAGATCAGGTCATCGTAGTCACCGGAGTTGGCCACATCGATGAAATCCATTTCATCACGATCGCCGGAATTGAGCATGATGCAGGAGTTGCCGGAATGGCCTGCACCCTGGTAATGCCTCCAGTTGGTGATGTTGCCTTCGTAGTTCTCGTGCAGGAACGGCCATGTGCCTACGTTCGCCTGTTCGAAGCCATATGTTCCAAGGCCTACCATGGCCTCCTCCGGTGTGGCGATGTAGACCTCGAAATCCGAGGTCTTGGTATCACTTCCCAGATCGTTCGAAACAGTAAGCGTCACGGCCTTCCATCCCGAGGAGTTGAAGGTTACTGTAGGGTTCTCATCGGTGGATGTGGCCGGATCACCATCCTGGAAGGTCCAGGACCATGAATTGGCTTCACCACCGCCTGAATTATCCTTGAACATGACCGTGGTGCCTGAGCAGCTGAGCGGCGGGTAGGGGATGACAGGGTTGTTGAATCCGCCCGATCCACCGCCGGGCATGGCATAGAAATCCGCGATCGGCGCACAATTCATCTGGAAGCCTTCGGCGATACCGACCTGCTGCAGGGTGCTCTCCTGCCAGAGCGAACTGCGCTGGCCGGTGGCTGATTCAAGGGCGGCGCGCATGCGCTCGGTCTGTCCTTCGGTGAAGAGCTTCTGGCAATAAGCGTATTCCATGAAATTCTCCACGTTCTCGATCTGGCCGGTGGTACCGTTCACTTGCACATCATCGATCGCGAAGTAGCCTTCCGGCGTATCCGCATTCCAAGCATAGATGCGGAAACCTACTCCCACGGTTGGATCGGGGAAGTTGCCGAGGTTGGCGATCACGTTGATGAAACCGGTGGCTGAATCGTTCACGAAATACACCACATTGCCACCACCGGGAATGTTCTGAAGGTTCGGGTTCGCAGCGATGTTGATCGATTGGTTCGTGTTGAAAGGATCCTTCCGAACGGCGAAGTTGCGCGGGCCATCTTCCGATCGGCGCACCTTGAACTGGATCTGCTGCGCGTTCATCGCCATGCCCGAACGTGGCGCCAGATAGAAATCATAATACTTGCCAGTATCGATCGTACCCGAATCGGTGCTCCAGCCGCTGAATGCGAATTCGCCAGCCACTTCGGAGTTGGCCGAAAGTCCGTTCGCCGTGAAAGCGCTAAGGTCGATCGCTACGCCCACGGTATCTGCGATGTTGGTCCCAGCGTTGTGCGCTGCGATCGGTTGTGGCAATGGTGTGGGATCGGTGGTACCACTTCCGGTGGTCACATCGTTGAAGTTCAATACCGCATTGATCGGTGTTTGGGAACACTGGTAATCGTAACGGTTCGTGCAATTGTTATGGCCGCGTGTGAGCGGGGTATCCTCCACGCCATCATCACCGCAGGGGCCTACCACTGGCTCGTTGGTGGATCCCCAGGTGTGATCGAGGTTGAAATAGTGGCCAACCTCATGGGTCAACGCACGCGAATAATTTGGATTCGACGTCCCGATCTCTCCGGTATAATCGTGGCGGATCATGATCCCATCACGGATCTGGCCAAACCCTTCCACCGAACCCGGCTTGTAGGCGTAACCCGCCGCACCGGACTCGATCACGTCCGTGAGCCAAACGTTGAGGTACCTTCCACGCGGCCAGGGGTGGATCTTCGATTCATCGCGGCCACGCAGGGTCTCCACGCTGTAGATCCGATCGATCCCATTGGTGCAATTGCCCAGTGGATCGATCGTAGGCAGTGCGAACGTGATGCGTACATCGCCAGCGATATCCTGGAAATGCTGAAGCGCCGTGTTCAGGTCCACGGACGGGTCGGCCTCGTTGATGTTCAACTTGTTGTAATCGCGGTTGAGCACATCGATCGCGCTGTGGATCTGTTCGTCGCTCACGTTCTCCTCGCCACCGAGATGAAGTACGTGGAATACCACCGGAATGGTGATCATCACATGATCGTCACGGAATTCCGCATTGTCACGGATCAATTGCTGTATCTCCGCTTCATATTCCGCTTCACGCTGAAGGAAGGTCGGGTCCGACTCGATGAGCCGGCGGCGCATTTCATCGTGCCCGCAAACGAACCCTTCCTGTGCGAAGGACGAAAGCGTGAGCGAGCAGGCGGCGATTCCGAGTAAAAGGTTCTTCATGGGTTTGCCTATGATCAGTTCATTTCGATCGAGGCGGCCAAGTTAAGCACCGGGGCACATTCAAAGTACCGCCGATCGCGCGAATAGCAGGATGGGCCAAAAAGCGGACATGTATATCCGGGCAACGGCGGGGAACGGACAATTGCAGTATGGTATCCGGTGGATATTCGGGAATTTCCAGCCGGAAATGGAGTTGGATCGGTTCGGCGAAGTATAGAAAAGGCCGAAGATCTCCACTCAGCCCAGCTCGGAAATGATGGCTGCGCATGCCGATCGCACCTGATCGGCCGTGATGGTGAGCGGCGGCGCTATCCGGAAAGCCGTAGGGCATGAAAGGAACCAGAAACCGAGCACCCCTCGGGCAAGACATCCCTTCACCACCTGCTGCACTTTTCCGGCATCGCCCAATTCAACGGCGAGCATGAGCCCTTCGCCGCGAACCTCAACGATCCGTTCGTGTTGGAGCAATTCCTTGAAGAGCGATCCCATCACCAGGGCATTCTTCGGAAGATCTTCTTCGTGCAGGACTTCCAGCGCCGCCATTCCGGCCACGCATGGGATCGGGTGTCCGCCGAAGGTGGTGATATGGCCCAGGATCGGATCATGGGTCAGCAGCTGCATCTTCTCTTTTGAAGAGATGAAGGCACCCATCGGCATTCCACCGCCAAGCGCTTTCCCGAGCACGAGAATATCAGGTACGATCCCGAATTCCTGAAAAGCGAAGAGCGATCCGGTGCGCCCGAATCCGGTCTGCACTTCATCGAAGATCAATTGCGCGCCTGTGCGATCACAACGGTCGCGTACCGCCTGCAGCCATTCCTTCCGCGGAACGCGTACACCTGCATCGCCCTGGATCGGCTCCACCACCACCGCAGCGGACCGATCGGTGATCAGTTCAAGATCCCCATCATTGTTGAAGTGGATGAATTCGATCCCCGGAAGCAACGGCCTGTTGCGGTATTTCTTCACTTCATTGCCGGTGATGCTGAGCGAGCCATGGGTGCTCCCGTGATAACTTCCATGGCACGCCACCAGCTGCGTGCGGCCGGTGATCCGTTTGGCGAGTTTCAGCGAAGCCTCGATCGCTTCGGTGCCACTGTTAACGAAATACACGTTGTTCAGTGAGGCCGGCAACCGATCGGTGAGCGCTTTCGCGAATTCCACCTGCGGTTCCTGGATGAATTCGCCATACGGGATCACGTGCAGATACCGATCGCATTGATCCTTTATCGCTCTTACCACCTTGGGATGCCGGTGGCCCACATTGTTCACTGCAAGCCCGGCCACAAGATCAAGATATTCCCTTCCCGATCGGTCCTTGAGCATGCAGCCTTCGGCATGTACGATATCCAGCGCGAGCGGGAACGGGCTGGTCTGCGCCAGGTGGTCGCGGAAATAACGATCGAGATCGGACATGGCGATCGCAAAGGTGCGAAGCCTGTGCGAGCCATGGCGGATCGCCTGTTGTGCGACGTAATTTCGCGCCTCGTGCAATTGCCCGCTCCACTCCCGCCCGCGATCAGCCGGTATCCTTTTCGGCTGCGCCGCGTTGAAATGCCAACGTGTTTACATCGATCGAAGTGAACAGGCCTTCCCAACGAGCTGTAGAAGGCGCTTCGGGCGTTGCTCCCAGTGCCGGCCGGCATCTGGTGCAGTTGAAGCCCGATGCACCAGTGGCCGATCCGTGCCCGGCTTGTGGCTCGTGGAACGTGCAGTTGAATGGATCGGTCTTCCCCGGCATCCATGTCATGGCCGATCGGCTCTGCAACGATTGTGGGCTCGATCATCTTTTCGATCATCGTGTCGGCTTTGCGGTGGATCATCCGTTCGGGATCGACAAAAAGAAGAAGAGGATCATCAATGAGAAGGAAGGCGTGGGTTGGATCCATGTTCCGCTGATCGGGAATTTCCGCTCGCCTTCCGGAAAGGAGATCCACATCGAGCGGATCGTGAAGAAGGAGTGCAGGGATGTGGTGATCCTCAATACGCTGGATTTCCTTTATGGCCACGTTCTTCTGAAACTCTACAACGCGCTCCATTACATCGATCGGCATCCGGAGCTGGGCTTGATCCTGATCATTCCGAAAAGCTTTGAATGGCTCGTGCCCGAAGGTGTCGCCGAGGTATGGTCCGTGGATCAACGGCTGGGTGAAGCGCATGGCTGGTTCCCCGCCATCGATCGGTTCGTACAGCAACAACTTCCGCGGTACGATCGCGTGTTCCTCGGGCGCGGCTACGCGCATCCGGAGTTCGCCGGCATCGATATCGCGCGCTTCACACGTGTAAGGCCTTTTCCGCTGGATCAATACCTGAACCATCCGCCGCACATCACGTTCGTTGCACGTGAGGACAGGCTTTGGTTCAGCACACCTTCCGCGAAATTCAATTACCGCGCGCTGAACAAATTCGGCCTGAAAAAGAGTTTGGGCAGGCGCTACGTGAAGGCGCAGGACAGCCTGATCGCTGCCACCATGCGGGCGATCAGGAAGGAATTGCCAACGGCCACCTTCAGCGTGGTGGGCCTTGGCGATGCCGGTGGTTTCGATCCAGCCGTGGTCGATCTGCGCACACGAAAAATGGATAAGCGCACCGAACTTGATTGGTGCGAGGCCTATGCGCGCAGCCAGATCGTGATCGGTGTGCATGGCAGCAACATGCTTCTTCCAACCGCACATGCGGCAGGTTGCATCGAGATCCTTCCTTACGATCGCTACGGGAACATCGTGCAGGACATCTCTGTGCGTTACCACGACCGGATGCAACTCTTCCTGTATCGTTTCGTGGATGAATTCGCCACCCCGCGCAGCATCGCCCGCCACGCGATCTCCATGTTCAAGGATTACGGCGTGTACCACACGGACAATAAAGTGAACATCTTCTAGATCATGAGCTCATTCGTTCCACCAGGGCCTTTGCGCACACCGGTGCTCTTCATCGCGTTCAACCGATACGACAGTGCGATCCAGGTGTTCGAGGCGATCCGCCAGGCGAAACCGCCGCGCTTCTACTTCGCGTGCGATGGTCCGCGCAACGAGCAGGAACGCGCCAAGTGCGAGAAGGTCCGATCGATCGTAGATCTCGTGGATTGGGAATGCGAAGTGTTCACCAGGTTCAGCGAAAAGAACCTTGGTGTAATGATGGGCGAGAGTACCGCCATGGACTGGTTCTGGGAGAATGAAGAGGAAGGCATCGTGCTCGAGGATGACACGTATCCTTCACAAAGTTTCTTCTGGTATTGCCAGGAATTATTGGAGAAGTACCGCCACGATGATCGCGTGTGGTGCATCATGGGCAACAACCTCATGACGGAGTGGGAAGTGAAGGGAAAGGAATCGTACTATTTCTCGGCGCACGGTTATGGCGCGTACTGGGGTTGGGCCGGCTGGCGCCGCGTTTGGCAGAAGTACGATGTGCAGATGAAGGATTGGCCCGAAGTGCGCGATTCAGGATTGTTGCTGGGCCAGTTCCTCACCAAGGGTGAAATGAAGGAAGCGTACCTGCTCTTCGAAGCGCAGTTCGATGGCAGGATCCGATCATGGGATTACCAGATGGATTTCGCGCGGCATCTCAATCGCGGCGTTACGTGCATGCCGAATACGAACATTATCCGCAACATCGGTTTCGGTGCGGAAGGAACGCATACGGTGAACGAGAACGATCGCCGCAACAAGGAGGATCTGTATGAGATGAAGTTCCCGCTGGTGCATCCCAAATACATGCTGGTGGACCATGAGCGGGATCTCGCCTATTTCGAGCGGTACATCGAACCTTCTTCTTTCCGCAAGTTCAAGAACTCGATCAAGAGCCTGCTTCCACCCAAGATCGACGAAGCGGTCACGCCGTTCTTCTCGAAGATCCAGAAGCAGCTCGGCCTGAACAGCTGATCCTATTCCACCAGGAATTTTCCGGTGATCCGTTTTCGATCGGCGGTGCGGATCACGAGCAGGTAAGCACCGCTCTTGAGACCGTTACGATCGAAACCGATCCGATCACTGCCGCCTTCGATCGTGCGCACCAGCCGGCCGGCAGCGTCATGTATCGTGAGCGATCGCATCGCGGCGCAATCATTCAGCGAGACCACGATCGAATTTCCTTCATGGGCGATCAGTGGTGCATTCGCTCCGGTCGGTCCAGAGATAGACGTGCTGATGTCCGTCTGCTTCAGGTAATGCAGAGTTTCCACCTGCGTGCTGTCGCCGATCGCCATCATCATGGTAACGATCGCACCTTTCGCGCCTGCCGAATACCATTTGTAGGCATGCAGTACCGTGGTCTCCACACCAAGTGCGCTCGAATCGGTCACTTCGTGCACGGTGTGCACACGGATCACATCGTTCAACTCCATGCCTTCCGGTGTGATCAGCGTACCGTACGCATCAACCGTGATCATGTAAGTGCCTTCGGCGTAATGTGCACCACTGCCGGATTGATCGGTGTAGTAGCGCGTGAATTGATCGGTGTATTGATCGGCGTAGGTGAGCGGGAAAACGAGTTCGCGCAGCGGATCGGGATGGTGGTATTCCCAGATCTCGTTTCCGCCGGTATCGGCCCAATGCCCGATGAATGCGAGCGAATCCGCACTTGCGAAGTAGTAGTTATAGTCGTTGTTCTCCGGATAGAACGGTTCGGTCCTCACCAGCATGCACAGGTTCGCGGCCGAATAATCGGCGCCAAGGTTCGATGGATAAAAAGGTGTGCCCACCGGATCGATGAACAGCAGCGTATCCACGATCACAGAAGGATGTGTGATGTCCACATCGGATAGGTCCCACGTGATGTTCTCACCGATCGTTCCGGGCTCCACCGACCAGAGCGACGTGTCGAACTTCAGGTAGCGCAACGCCGAATCGCCGATCTCGAAGAAATTCGATCCATCGATCACAGGTTGTGCGTTCGCCGTGGTGATCGATAAGGCTGTAAGAAGGATGATGATGATACGCATGGTGAGGGATCTGGGCGAAAGCTACCCTGCGGAAAAGCAGGCCCATCGATTAATGTGATGTAACGGTGCGCAGGAAATGAGCGGTGGATCGGCCGATCTTCGTACCTGTAAAAGATCGGGCTATTGAGGTTGCTGAAAAGGATCTTCCTGTTCGTGGTGCTACCGATCCTCGTGGTGGTGATCTTCGTGTTCATGTATCTGATGATCTCTCCGCGCGTGGGCGGCCGACCCAAAGGTGACCGGCTCGCGCGGATCGAAGCTTCCCCCAATTACCGCGACGGAAAGTTCCAGAATCTGGTGGAGACCAGGATGGACATGCCCTTCGGGGTGATGATGAAAGTGCTTTGGCAGGTGCTCGCCGGCGGCGAAGGGCGTGAACCGAAGGATCCGATCCCCACCATCCAGTTCGATCGGAAGGCATGGGAGGCGGTGCCCGACAGTTCGTACGCGATCGCGTGGTTCGGGCATTCCACGGTGCTCATCAAGCTGGAAGGCATCACGTTCCTGGTCGATCCCGTGTTCGGTGAACGCGCATCGGCTTTTTCCTTCGCCGGACCGAAGCGTTTCCGGTACACGATACAGCCGCGTTTGCAGGATCTGCCGCATGTGGACGTGGTTCTTCTTTCGCACGATCATTACGATCATCTCGACCACGAGAGCGTGATCTACCTGAAGGATCGCGTGAACCGCTGGATGATGCCATTGGGCGTTGGTGCACACCTGGAACGTTGGGGCGTAAGACCCGACCGGATAGAGGAGTTCGATCTATGGAATGCGGCACTGCATGGAAAGGTTGAGATCTCGCTTGTTCCCACGCGCCATTTTTCCGGCCGTGGTCTTACGGATCGCTTCAGTACTCTGTGGGGCGGCTGGGTGTTGCAGGGCGGAAAGCGCACGCTCATGTTCGGTGGCGATTCGGGGTATTCACCAACGTTCGCTGAAATAGGCGACCGCTACGGCCCCTTCGATCTGGTGTTGCTGGAATGTGGCGCGTACAACGAGAATTGGAGCAACATCCACATGTTCCCCGAGGAGGTGGCGCAGGCAGCGCGTGACCTTGGTACGCGGGCGCTGGTGCCGATCCATTGGGCCAAGTTCAACCTGGCATTGCACCATTGGAAGGATCCGATCCAACGGTTGAAGGCGGCTGGAAAAGGCAGTTTCATTCCGCTTCTCACACCGCGTGTCGGCCGCATCATGATCGATGCCGATCCATCGGTCTCCGAACCCTGGTGGAACGATCTGGAATGAGTAAAGGCGCCGATCGGCGCCTTTACTCATTCTTGTGCGCAGCGATCAGCGCGCGATCGTAAGCCGCTGCGTCCCGGTCACGTTCCCTTTACGATCCTTCAGCAGTGCGTTGTAATTGCCTTCCGGGATCTGGGCTAAATCGATCCGATCGTTGGTGTTCACCATGCGGCGCAGCACTTCGCGGCCCTGCATATCGATCAGCACGAATTCATTCATTCCCGAAGTTTCAATGGTCACTTCGTCCGATACCGGGTTGGGATAGATCCGCAACGGCGTTGCTTCCGCCTCATCGATGCTCGTGGTGTTCTCCACGATGATCATTCCCTTCATGCCCATGCCCGCGTGGGGCTGGCACACGAAATAGATCGTATCGATCTCGGTCGGCGTGTACATGTGCGTACCTGCATCGAAATCGAAACCGCCGGGCAGCGGCACATTGCTGTTGGTCATCCAGGTCTCTTCGCTCACCTGCGTCGCCGTATGGATGCCCGTTACGTTGAATGTGACGGATCCGCCCAGCTCGATCGTGAGCATCGATGGTGAAAAGGTGCTGTTGTTGAGGGTGCTTATCGTTTGTGCCCCGGCTGTGAATGCGGTGCATGAAAGCAGAAGTGCATAGAAAGTTCTCATTTGATCGTGTTTCAGGTTGATTGGACGCACAAAGTTCGATCGGGGTTGGCCGCACCATAAAAAAGAACATGCGATCATCCGGATCCAAGCAACTTTGCGATCGGATCCAAAGTCGAACGATCATGGTGCGCAACTCTTCTTTCTTCCTTTTCCTTCTTTTCACCCACATGCTCGCCGCGCAGCAGGTGGATTGGTTGCAGAGTTGGCCGGTCGCATATGATCTGAATCCGGGAATGCCCGATCAGGCGATCGGCTCATCGGCCGATGATCTGGCTGGCATGCGCCTGGTAAGTGCGTCGCATGTCTACGGACAGAAGGTCTACGGGGAAGTTTCCTTGGACAGGATGGACCCGGTCAGTGGAGAGA
>JAEYYE010000109.1 GCA_023430945.1 Bacteroidota bacterium | reverse complement strand
TTCACCGGGCATGGTGCTGTTTGAGAGGAGGAGGAGTCGCATCGGGGTAAAGTTATCCGATCGTGCCGGGGTCATAGGATCCGTACCGAAGCCTTTGCTTTATTTATTTGCGATCCACTGAACAATGCATCCGTTCGGCTGTTGCACCAGTGCCTTGATGAAGATCGATGGATATGCCAATGATCGCCCGTAGATGAGCGCTTCATCCACAACTTCAGCGTTCCGCAGGCTCTTCTCCCTGCTGGAGCCCGATCGGCGCGAGATCATCTACATCTATCTCTTCGCCTTCGTTCGCGGTGCCATCACACTCTCCATACCGCTCGGGTTCCAGGCGATCGTGAACCTGTTGATGGGCGGGCAGATCGCCACTTCCTGGTATGTCATCATCGGCTTTCTTACGATCGGTCTTGTGCTGGTGGGTGTGATGCAGGTGATGGAATTGATCCTGAGCGAACACATCAAGCAACGGCTCTTCGTTCGATCAGCACTGGAGTTCGCTTACAGATTGCCGCGGATAAGGACGATCAGATCAACGGGTGGATATCTGCCGGAACTGGTGAACCGCTTCTTCGATACCATGACGGTGCAGAAGGGCCTCAATAAGGTGCTGGTAGATGTACCGGTATCGGTGCTGCAGATCCTCATGGGCATGATCCTGCTCGCGTTCTATCATCCGTTCTTCATCGCATTCGGCTTCTTCCTCGTGTTCCTCCTGTACGCCATTTTCAAATTGAGCGGGCGGCATGGAATGGAGACCAGTTTGAAGGAATCGGGCTTCAAGTACAGAACGGCTTTCTGGCTTGAAGAACTTGGCCGGTCGAACCGCACCTTC
Source organism: Bacteroidota bacterium (assembly GCA_023430945.1). Lineage (GTDB taxonomy): Bacteria > Bacteroidota > Bacteroidia > Flavobacteriales_F > PHOS-HE28 > PHOS-HE28. The sequence continues at coordinate 3,125 of JAEYYE010000109.1, read as the reverse complement.
AAGATGGCCGGCCATTCGGATCTGCCGCTGGGACGGGCCGATGAGCTGGCCACCGCCTACATCGCGGCACGCAAAGGTCATTTCCGCGTGCTGCTCGGCTATTACTGGAGCATGGTCGGCTTCAAGGTGCTCGTCACGCTGGCCCTGCTGATCCTTGGCGGGCTGCTCGTGATCAATGAGCAGATGAACATCGGCCAGTTCGTGGCCGCCGAGATCGTGATCATCCTTGTCATCAACTCGGTGGAAAAGGTGATCCTCGGCCTGGAAGCGATCTACGATGTGCTCACCGCTTTGGAGAAGATGGGAGAGGTGGCCGATCTTGATCTGGAGCCGAACGAAGGCTTGCGGATCCCGTTCACGATCGATGAAGGTGGACCGATGTCGATCGAGTTCCGCAACATTGAATTCAAGAGTTCATGGAGCGATAGACCGATCCTTCACCGGATCGATCTCACGATCGGTGCCGGCGAGAAAGTCTGCATCAGCGGACCGCCTGGCGCAGGTAAGACCACGCTCCTCAAATTGATCTCGGGCCTCGTGACCCCGGATGCGGGTACCATTCTCGTGGATGGACACGGGGTGAAGAGCCTTTCGATCGGAACCGTGCGCGCCGCGATCGGCGATGGTTTCACCCGGGAAGAGATATTCAGCGGCACCATTCTCGATAACATCATGCTGGGCCGGGCCTGGGTGAATGAGGAAGATGCACGCATCGCTGCGGAACGAACAGGTCTGATGAACCTGTTGAAGGAGATCCCGCAAGGCCTGCTCACGTACATGGATCCACTTGGATCGCGTTTGCCCGGGACCCTGGTACGCCGCATCATCCTCGCACGCTGTTTCGCTGGTAGGCCACGGCTTGTCATCTTCGAGGACGATGCGGTATCGGGCCTGGAGGAGGATCGCGCGGAGATCATCGATCTGCTACTTGGGCCCGACGCGCGGCATACACTGATCGCGGTGAGCAATGATCCGCAGATGCGGCAGCGTTGCGATCGCGTGGTGGAACTGGGATCGGGATCCATCATCACACACCGGGAATGAGGCCATGCTGAACATTTCCGCAACCCCCCAGGCGGCCGTACCCAGGCACATCGATCGCGATCGGCGATCGATCGCAGCGGTCGGTGATCCCCGCGCCGCACGCCGGTTCGGTCGCATCATCGCCGCAGTGATCATATTGTTCCTTGTCTCTTTGTTCCTGCCTTGGACACAGAACATCCGGGCGCGCGGCACGCTCACAAGTCTCAGTCCGGAGCATCGCCCGCAAACGATCAATGCCATCATTCCGGGCAGGATAGAGCAATGGTATGTGCAGGAGGGGCAGCTTGTGCAGAAGGGCGATACACTGATCCGCATCAGCGAAGTGAAGCCGGAATATTTCGATCCGCAACTGCTCGATCGCACACAGGAGCAGATCATGGCCAAAGAGCTTACCGCGCGCAGTTATGAGGAGAAGGTACGTGCGCTGGATGCGCAGATCGGTGCGCTGCAACAGAACATGCGCATAAAGCTGGAACAGGCCCGCAACCGGATAAGGCAGGCGCAGCTGCAGGTACAGAGCGACAGTATCCGTGTGATCGCCGCGCGGGCGGAACTGCAGGTGGCGCAAGATCAGCTGAAGCGTGGCGAGCAGCAGTTCGCCGAGGGGCTCGTGAGCATGGTGGAATTGGAGCGGCGCCGGGTGAATGAGCAAAAGGCGAATGCGGCATCGATCGATGCGGAGAACCAGTTGCTTGAGGCACGCAACGGACTCTTGAACGCAGAGCTTGAACTGGGCGGGATCCAGAATGAATACCGTGATCGGTTGGCTAAGGCCGAAAGTGAAAAGTTCTCCAGCTTGAGCCAGGTCTATACAACGGAAGCGGAAGTGACCAAGATGCAGGTAGACCTGGCCAGTTACACGATCCGCGCGGGCAACTACCTTATCACCGCACCGCAGAGCGGTTACATCACACAGGCCGTGCGCACCGGTGTGGGCGAAGTGATCAAGGAGGGCGAACCACTGATCACCATCATGCCGTCCGATTTCCAGCTGGCCGTGGAGATGTACGTGAGACCGATGGACATGCCGTTGGTGAACCTCGATCAGAAGGTCCGGTTCATGTTCGATGGTTGGCCCGCGATCGTCTTCAGCGGATGGCCGAACATGAGCTACGGGACCTACGGTGGCAAAGTGGTGGCGATCGACAACCTGATAAGCCCCAACGGTCGATACAGGATCCTGGTGGCACCCGATCCGGAGGATCAGCCGTGGCCGGCCGCGTTGCGTGTCGGTGCCGGTGCGATCGGCATCGCATTGATGAAGGATGTGCCGTTGGGGTATGAGCTCTGGCGACAGTTCAACGGTTTCCCACCCGATCTCTACCAGGAACCGATCGCGATCGGTGGTGGAAGCAACACAAAACAATGAAGCGGCTGCCCACCTTGCTCCTGATCCTGAACGCCGTGTGGTGCCAAGGCCAGGCCGGCGGCATCACGGTGCTTTCGCGAGATGCCTTGCTGCAACTGGTGATCGACAACCATCCGGCGGTGAAGCTGGCGTTGCTGCGCGATCGGATCGCACAGGCCACGGAGCGGTCGGCACGCGGCGCCTTCGATCCGCGGGCTGAGGCCGGATATGCGGAAAAGACCTTCGAGGACAAGCTCTATTACGGACTGCTGGATGCCGACCTGCGTGTGCCCACCTGGTTCGGTGCTGAATTCTTCGCGGGCTTCGAGGATACCGATGGATCGTTCGCCAACCTGCAGGAACGAACACCGGCCGATGGCCTGCTGAAGGCCGGGGCCAACCTGCAACTCGGGCAGGGTCTCTTCATCGATCGGCGGCGTGCCGAATTGCAGCGTGCGATCGCTTTCAGGGATCTCGCGGAAGGAGAGAAACGAAAATTGCTCAACGACATCTTTCACGATGTGCTCAGCGATCACATCGATTGGATCGTTGCCTACCGGAGTGTGCGGATCGCAGAGATCGCGGTATCACGGGCCGAAGTACGGTTCAATGCGGTACGCAACAGCTTTGTCGGAGGCGACAGGCCGGCGATCGATACGTTGGAGGCGTTGCTGCAGTTGCAGGATAGGCGGATGAGGCTGCGCGATGCCGAGATCGGGTTCCAGAATTCCGG
>JAEYYE010000107.1 GCA_023430945.1 Bacteroidota bacterium | reverse complement strand
GCCTTGGCCCACTCCATTTCGAGTTCGATCCGCTCCAGATGCCGTTCGATCAGATAGGCGATCAACTGAGCTTCTTCATTTTCATCTTCAGTAAGTCTGAAACGATCGAATTCCTTGAGCTGTGCGGCTTGTTCGGTGAAGAATCGCTTCTGATCGACCAACGCTGCATCATCGGGCACCTCCTGCAATCTGTCGCGGATCTCGAGCACGCGTGGATCGACGTTCAACGCGATGTATCGCGAAGTGAAATTTGAAGCGAATCCACTGAACGTACCTGTTGATCGGGCCTGCCAGAAGAACATTCCCATCCCTGTCACCAGCAGGGAAAGCAGCGCGGACCGGCACCAACCGCCTATTTGGTGCTGCGCATCCATTCCAGAACGATCTTGCCCACCTGCGGGTTGTACTCGCATGGTGAAGTGGCGGCAGCCTTGAAGTCCGCAGCCGAGTTCATGCCGTGATCCGTGGCGGGAATGATCTTCAACGTACCGTTGCCCGGATGATATTTGTCCATCACCTGCTGCAGGATCTCGTGATCTTCACGCGAAGCGATGTAGTCGCTTTCACCGTACATGAACAGCGCTTTTCCATTGAAGGCCCGCCAAAGCCCGGCCACGTTCGCTTGATACAATTCATCCATGTAGGCGCGTGACCGCAGATCGAAAACGCCCATCATCTCGGCGCAGATCGGTTTCTTCTTCGCCACTTCTTCCGACGTCATCCGATCGGCGAAATACCACGTTGCGCATTCATTGAAATCGTTGATGTACTTCTCGGTGGAATCAAGGTCCCAGCCGTAGGCCTCACCGATCGTGCGACGTGTCTTCGGCAGATATTCCAGGATCGAACTCCCGAATGTACCGTAGGCGATCAGTTTCTGCACCGGTGTGTGCTGCGCGATCATCGGCGCCATCAGACCACCCATGCTGTGCCCGAAAATGGTGATGTCGCTGCTGTCCACATCAGGCCTTCTCTTCAGGTCCTTGATCAGTTGAACGTAGCTGGCCACTTCCTCGGAAATGCTCACTTCATTGCAGGCTTTGCTGGTCCTGGCACCATCGCCGATGCCGGGCTTTTCTGCGCGAACCGCGAGATAGCCGTTCCTTGCCAGGGTGTTCAGCAATTGCGTTTCACTTCGAGCCGTATCCTGCGGTGTGTCGAGCGAATAGCAACCCAACCCGCCAATGAAAACGATTACCGGAAGCTTCCGATCCTTGGATCTCTTGCCTTTCGCGATGATGGATCGCTGCGTACCGATCTGCGATCGGAACGAAGAATATTCCATCTCCAGACCGGGATACGATTCGTACGCCCAGCCCTTCAACTTCGCCTTTCCCTTCACTTCCTTTCCTTCACGGTGAAGCCGGTAATTGAACTGATCACCGCTCTGGAACTGCGCGAGCGCAGCGAGCACCTCATCGATCGAAGCGACCTTGCTTTCACCGATCGTCGTAAGAACATCGCCCTTCTTCCAACCGGCTTCGGCGGCAGTGGAATTCGGGATCACTTCGGCTACCAGCACACCGTTCACATCACCGATCCCGATGATCCGCCGCACATCATCGGTAAGCGCTTCCATCCTGATCCCGAGGAATGCACGACGAGGAAGTTCCTGTGCGATCGTGATCAAAGGCAATGCGATCGTTAGAAATAGGATTGGGATCCGTTGTAGCATTCCGCAAATTTCGATCGTTGGATCGGTGGCCGATGTGCAGAACGTGCTAATCGGGCGCATGCATCCCGGGCGTTGTACCATGGAATTGGCGGTAGGCCCTTACGAATGCGCTCACGTCCATGAAACCCACGAGTTGCGGCACGGACGCAACGGAGAAACCCTGGCCGATCAATCTTCTCGCATTCAGCATGCGGATCGCGACCAGGTATTTGTGCGGCGGCATGCCGAACGCCTGCTTGAAGAGCCGCTTGAAATGATGTTCGGAGAGGCACGCAGTGCGCGCCAGCTCGGCAAGCGGCAGCCGATCGGCGTAACAGGCTTCCATCAGATCTCGTGCGCGGTTGAGCCTTCGCCAGATCTCCAGCCGCGTGGATCGCCTCACTGCCTGTATGCTTTCGCTTTTGCGTATGATGCCTTTCTGGATCGCGATCAGGTGTTCCATCAATCGATCGTGATACGCGGCGGCCTCCACGGGATCGGATTTCCCCGAATTCACCATCTGCTGCAGACGCACGAACGTGGATCGCACCAGATCATCCATCGCATGCGTGTGTTCGAAGAAACCGATCCGCTCGATCGGTCCCTGCGGATCATCCAGCAGTTGTTCGGTGGTGGCTGAAAGCGAACGCCACACCTCTTCGGCCATTCCCGGCCTGAAGGCCACCACCGCCATTTCGATCGCCTGATCGGTGGCGCTGGTGAACGCTGTGCGGTAATGCTGCCCCTGGTCGATCACCAGGAAATTATCCTTGTTCAACTTGTGATCCACACCACCCACGTTGTACCACTGCTCGCCGCCGAGGATCATGCGGATCGAGAGCCGGGAGATGTGGTCGGCGGTCTCCTCGAGCTTTTCCGTTCTGATGAAGAGCGTGCCGTTCTCCATGCTGCCCATGTCCGCATGGTGGCGCGAGCAGAATACGTTGCCGATCAACAGCGATCTGCTGCTTTCGCAATATGGACATCGGCCGGCCGTTTCCCCAAATCTATCGCACCTTTCGATCGGCCTGCACGCCAAAGGCCGAACGGCGGAAGCGGATCAATGAGCGGTGAACAAGTGGCTATCTCGATCCACAATCTGGCGCATGCTCACCTTCCCAGGTGCGGTACCAACGTTCGCCGTTCAGGTAGACCTTGCCTCTATCCTCATCGAGCTTGAATTCGCTTCGCTCCCCATTCGCATGATCGAGCTGGAGAAGCGGCGATCCGTTCGGCGCCGCCACCACATCCCACTTCCCTTCACTCGAAGTGCGCCCGCCCGAACTTCCCGAAACATCCGCACCGCCTGCGGACACAAGGCTGTTCCCGTTCAATGTGAAACCTTCCGCACATAGATCGATGCGCACTTCGCTGCTGTAACCACCGCCGATCGTGCCTTCCGTCGCTCCGGGTGAAGAATAACCTTCGATCCGTGTGAGCCGTGTGTTGGTGAGATGCCGCCGCCAATGTTCTGCCGAAGGACCGGTGTATTCCACTTTCCTGAAGCGCACACTTTCCATCAAGGCCATCGCCGCCGATCGCACGGGGCCGAGATCGGTCTTTTCCAGTGAAAGTGCAACGATCGAGATCCCGTTGCCGTGCGGATTCAACATCGCGATCCCCAGGCCGCCCGCCGATCCATCTTCGATCTTTCCATTGTATTCCATGGTGGCGACATCGGGGCGCAGTACCTCTGCTTTTCCGATCGCGAAAAGTTCGATCCCATCCTCGGAGAATCCCTCGCCGAGCGAAGCCTCCAGCTCTTCCATGGTCCGCAGTTCATGGATGCTCATCAGGATCAATCCCGCCGCTTTTTCCGATCCGAGATAGATCAGGCCTTCACTTTCATTTGCCACCCAGCCTGCAGGTACGGTGAACGAGATCCCCAGTTGCGGATAATCGATCGGACCTTCCAACGGGGTCTGGGCCGCCGACCGGAACAGGAGGCAGCAGAGAATTACAGCATTAGCGATGCGCACGGTAATAACAAAGATCGTGAGTAATACCTCAATTGTGTGACATTCGCCGGGTTGCATGGACCTAACTTTGCGCCACGCGCACAGAACACCAGTATTGAATGTCCCAACCAGTATCGATCAAGAACGCCACCGCATTTTTCCAACGCCTTCGCGAGACCACAGAAGCCTATTTCAAGGAGAACAATTTGCGCAAGACCGGCGATGGCCGGTTGTACACCAAAACGGCCATCCTGCTCTCTTCGCTCTTTGCACTTTATGTGGTCCTCGTGTTCTTCACCCCGGCGGCCGCTTGGCTTTCATTGCTGCTGTGCTCGGTGATGGGACTTGTGATCGCCTCGATCGGTTTCAACGTGATGCACGATGGGGCGCACGGCAGCTATAGCCGCCGCAAATGGGTGAACGAGACCATGGCGCATTCCCTCAATTTCCTCGGCGGCAACGTCTATCTATGGAAGCTGAAGCACAACGTCAATCATCACACGTTCACCAATGTGGAGGGGATCGATGATGACATCGATATCAAGCCGTGGATCCGCGTGCACGAAGGCCAGAAGCGCCGCTGGTTCCATCGATTCCAGCACATCTACGGCCTGTTGCTTTATGGGCTCACCTATCTGTTCTGGATCTTCTACAACGATCTGCGCAAATACTTCACCGGCAAGATCGCCGATGAAACGCCGATGAAACCGATGAACATGAAGGAGCACATTCTGTTCTGGGGATCGAAGCTCTTCTATGTAGGTGTGTTCATCGTGCTGCCGATGTTCATGGTCGGCGTGGTCGAAACGCTGATC
>JAEYYE010000094.1 GCA_023430945.1 Bacteroidota bacterium | reverse complement strand
CACCGGTGCTCCATTCATATGCAAGCCCTTCGATCGGCACCGTGAGCGTGGTAGCATCGCCCGGACAAGCCTCCACCTCATAGGCCAATTCATGTTCAGGCCCTTCGATCACTTCGATCGTGGCCGTTCCCTGGCACACGTCGGTGCTCACGGTAACGGTATATGTTCCGGCGAATTCCACCGTGATCGATGGAGTCGTCTCACCCGTATTCCAGATCAGGTCGCCTTCGGTCGCCGAGGCTGTGAGCGTTGCCGTGGACCCTGGGCACACTACGGAATCGCCGATGTTCACGATGGGCAATTCGTTGATCATCTCCACCGGGATGATCATTTGTGAATCCTCTCCGCAACCCAGATCGGCAACTGTAAGCGTGATGTTATAGATGCCCGGATCGGTGTAGCTGTGCGTTGGCGCCGCGCCTTCGTAGATAGTGCCATCGCCCATGTCCCAGCTCAGCGAAATGCTATCGCCTGTGCTGTGGTCGATCGTTCCGATCGTGAGCAATGCGCAGTTGCCGATCTGTTCCACTTCGAAGTCGGCTACGACCGGGATCAACGGATCGATCACCACGTCCAGCGTTGCGGTGGATGGTGGTGAACAACCAAGTTCATCAGATACGGTAAGCGTGATCGTGTACGTGCCTGCGCCCATGAAGGCATGCTCAATATTTTCCGTGTCGTACTGGCTGCCATCGCTCAACTGCCAGTCATAGATCATGAATGTTCCGGTACTGCTGTTCTGCGTTGTGAGCAACATGTCATCACAATCGAAGACCTGATCCGCAGTGAATTCAGCGTTCACCGGTTCGGTCGGCAGCACTTCGATCTCCAACGTGGTTTGATCGGTATCGCCACAAATGCTGGTATCATTCACGATCATCGTGATGGTGTATGTTCCGATCTCATCATACAGATGCGTGATCTGTTCGCCGGTCAATTCGGTCCCATCACCCATATCCCAGGTGATCACCGGCGAGATCGCAATGCTGGTGCTTTCGCAATGCACAGTGAGCACATCGCAACCGGGTTCTTCTTCCACCGTGAACGATGCGGTAACATCCACCTCCGGTTGCAATTCGATCACTTGCGAAACCGTATCCGATGGACTGCAACCCGATGGATCGTATGCGATCAACTGTACGGTGTATTCACCAGGTTCGGAGAAAACATGTGTCACATTGGTATCCGCTGAAGTTGTTCCGTCACCGAATGTCCAGGTGAATGCGATGTTATCGCCGGTACTCAGGTTCTCCGCCTCCATCAGTATCTGCTGGCAATCGGGCACCTGCTCCAGCACCATATCCGCGGTGATCACTTGTGGTGTTCCGATCGTGATCGGCAGGAAGGTGGTATCGGCCAGGTTGCATGAAAGTGAATCCATCGCGATCAATGTCACGATGTAGTTCCCAGGCTCATTATAAAGGTGTGATGGCTCGAACGCTTCCACCGGATCGGAGCCATCGCCGAAATCCCAAACCCAGGTATCTCCAGTACTGGCATTGGAAAAGTCGATCTGGATCGGTGCGCAGCCTTCGTTCAGTGTACTTGCTCCTGCGGCATTCACGCCCGCCACCTGGAAATCGATCTTGAAGACAGCGATATCCCAACCGGGCGGCTGCACATTGGAGAACGCTGTTGGCGTTGTGGGAAAGCCACCACCGGTACAGACACCTTGGTAGACGATCCCATTGGCATCGAATCGGCTGGTACCTCCATCCACGTGATCACCGCCTGCGCCATAATAAGTGGCGTAAGCGAGACCGGTCATGTCCTCATCATAAACAGCGAGGTAGAAACCGCCGGATGTGGATAGCGCATCCGGGGAAATGGCCAATTGTCCCGTGGCTTCGTATCCAGAGATGTAGATATTGTCGCAGACGTCCACAAGAAATGCGACGGGCACCCATTCACTGCTCCAGGTATCGGCATCGCCCAGCGTAGTGCTGAATACTTGCGTGGAGAGATCTGCGCTGAAAGAAGCCACGAAGATCCCACCGCCGACATTCCCATAAGTTCCTGCAGGCTGGATCGGAACGGAGCCGTTTGGCGATTGTCCGTAGATGTATACATCATCTTCCAGATCGAGCTGGATGAAGAATGCGATATCAGCATCGGCTGTTCCGAAGTAGGTGGAATGAAGCAGAGAGCCAGCATCATTGTTCAAGTGAACGATGAACGCTTCATTGCCACCTGCGGAATTCTGTTGGTAAGCACCAGCGGTGGTGGGAAAGTTCGAGCTCGAAGTTCCACCGCATACGTAGGCTTCACCCATTGAATTCAACTTGATCCCGAACGCCATGTCATCACCGGAAGTACCCAGATAGGTGCTCCAGACCATGTTGTTCAAGCCGGGTGAAAGACAGAAGGCGACACCATCCTGGCCACCGGAATGGTTCGGCAGATACGCCCCAGCGGTGGTGGGGAATCCATCCCCATGCGAGCAACTGGCGATGTAGATCCGACCAGCCGCATCGCAGATGATCTCACCGCGGTAGGAATCACCGTAATTGCTGGTCAGCCAGTTCCTTCCATCCTCCGCCGATGAACCGATGTAGGTCGATCCGATAAGGGCTGTACCTGTGGTGTTCAGCTTCGTTACAACGATGTCCGCGCTTCCATTATAAGTGTTGTCATACGCATTCGCGGTCGGGTAATCATCGGAATCGCTGCTGCCGAAAACCGTGAGCTCTCCGGCATTCGTCACCACCATGCTGTGCGGATAATCACCGCCGTCACCTCCCAGATAAGTTGCGAACAAAAGGTTCGATCCGGTTGGATCGAGTTTGCTCACCGCGATGTCCACTCCACCCCAGCCACCGCCACCATTCCCATAAGTGGCATCAAAAGCTCCCGGTGTGGTGGGATAACCCTGGCCGAAACAGATCGCTCCAGTATAGATATTACCATTTTCATCATATGTGGCGGTGTGGCCATAGTTCTGCGTGTTACCGATGTTTCCGGTACCGCTCAAGGTGGATGCGATCAGCAACGGATCGATCACCACGGGCCGCTCTGGATCCACATTATTGAACTTGAAACTGACGGAATTTCCTTCCACCACGAATGAGCATTCGATCCTCTCCTTCGCTCCATCGGCGTACCACGCGATCGGTACCGATTCATACAAATCGCCCACCGAAGTCGTTAGTTGCAATTGTCCTTCAGCATTCGTATTCAAAGCAAGAAGACCTTCGTAAGTGAACTTCACCTGATCCACGAGCCCGGCACGATCCAGTTCCAGATCGTATTTGAAGGCGCCTTCCTGATCATACAATCGCAGATCTACGCCAGGCCACAGATCGCGATAGCGCACATCCTGGTAATGCTTTACTTCACTCGCCCATTTCGCTGGATCGTTGCCGATGAAATAGTTGAAGTAATCCTTGGAAGCACCGATCCGATCGATCTGTGCGTTCGGCTGCGATCCAGTGAAATGCATATACCAGGCATGGCCATTTAGAACAAGATCCGCAGGATCGGCACCATGCTGCATCTCATGGACCTTTTCCGGAACATCATCGGCCCATTTCGAGAAGGTCAACCGATCGGATTCGGCGAAGATCGCGGTCACTCCAAAATCAGCACGGAAAAGGACCTTTTCGTTCCATTGCCCCTTATTCTCCACGTATTCGCCAGTGAGAACAGGCGATCCGCTTGCCATTCCGACATGATCATGATCATCTGTCGGATCGGTCTTGCCGGCAAGCGCCATTGCTGACCAGAGAACACCGATCAAAACGATGGAGAACTTCTTATTATCGGTCATGGACATGGGATTGAAGAGCAATTGAATGACGGCAGCGGATCGATCCGCGTTGCCCTTTGCGATCGGCCGGATCCACTGTTCGTCCCAGTAAAGCTGCGGTCAGGCCGGTCCTGAAGCAGATCGGCTACGATGGAAAAGGGATCAGGACAGATGAACCGGGAATGACCGGTTCCGATCCATTACCGGAACTGGAGATCCACCTGCTGAACCAGATAAGGTGTTACTGTTCTACCGGAACTGCAGATCGTACAACTTCCTGTACGCCCCGCCCAACGCCAGCAACTGCTGGTGATCGCCCTGCTCGATGATGCGGCCCTTGTCCACCACCAGGATCCGGTCGGCGTTCTGCACCGTGCTCAGCCGGTGTGCGATCACGATGCTGGTGCGGCCCTTGGTGATCCGTTCCGTGGCCTGCTGGATCAACTGTTCGCTCATGCTGTCCACGCTGCTCGTGGCTTCGTCAAGGATCAACACCTTTGGTTTGTGTACCGCTGCCCGTATGAACGAAAGCAACTGGCGCTGACCCACGCTAAGGATGCCGCCACGTTCCTGCACGCTGCGATCGTATCCGCCCGGCAGCCGCATGATGAATTCGTGCGCCCCGACTTCCATCGCCGCCTTTATCACTTCCTCGCGGCCGATCGTGGGATCGTTCAACGTGATGTTGTTGTGTACCGTGTCGCTGAAAAGGAACACGTCCTGCAGCACCACCGAAATGCTCCGCCGCAGATCGGCCGATCGGTATTCGCGGATGTCGATCCCATCGAGCAGCACGCGCCCTCGTTGGAATTCGTACGCACGGCCGAGCACGTTCACGATCGAGCTTTTTCCCGATCCGGTGGCACCCACCAGTGCGACCATTTCACCGGCATTCGCCTCGAAACTGATGTCCTTCAATACGAATTCCTCATCGTCGTACGCGAACCATACGTTCTCGAACCTGATGTCGCCGCGCAGTTGCCCCGTGCCGCGTTGCCCTTCATCCTTGATCACGGCATCGGTATCGAGCACCTTGAAGACACGCTCGCTCCCCACCATGCCCATCTGCAACACGTTGAAGCGATCGGCCAGCTGGCGGATGGGTCGATACATCATGTTGATGAACATGATGTAGGCGAACAGTTCGCCGAGTGAAGTGAAACCCGCGAGCACATCGCGCACGCCCCACCACACCAGGAAGGCAAGCGAGATCGCGCTCAGGATCTCCACCACCGGGAAAAAAATGCTGTAGGCGAGTACGCTGCGGATGTGCGCTTTCCTGTGTTCGCGATTGATCGCCTGGAATTTCCTGAACTCCTGTTCTTCCCGACCGAACAATTGCACGATGAACATGCCCTGGATGTGCTCCTGGACAAAAGCGTTCAACCGCGCCACCTGCGTGCGCACATCCTGGAAGCTCTTTTGTATGCTGTTCTTGAAGATGTTGGTGCTCCAGAGCAGGATCGGCACGGGGATCATGCTGAAAAGCGCGAGTTTCCAGTTGAGCGCGAACATCACGATCACCACCACCAGCAATTTCAGGATGTCACCGAAGATCATCAGCAATCCCTGCGAGAAGATGTCATCGATCGTTTCAATGTCGCTCACCGTTCTGGTCACCAGCGTTCCGATCGGTGTGCGATCGAAGTATTTCAATTTGAAACCGAGCAACTTCGAATACAATCGTTGCCGCAGATCGAACGTCACGGCCTGTCCGAGCCACGCGGTCCAGTACGCTTGGTAGAACTGGATCACCGTTTCGATCACAAGCAGCACCGCAGTGATGATCGAGATCCAAAGCACCAGGGTGAATGTTCCCGGACCGATCAGATCGCGTATGATCGCAGCCGTCCAACCTATCGCGCGCACGTTCCACGTAGCACCTTCGGTGATCACGAAAAGCCGCGAATAATCCGAGGCCGCAATGTCCACGATCCAGCCGAGCACCAGCGGACGCACAACACCGATGATGCTGAGAAGAAGCGTTAGTACCACGGTGATCCAGAAAAGCGCCCGGTACGGCTTCACGAAACTGAAGACACGCGAGAACAATTTCCGATCGAACGCTTTTCCCTGTGCGGACTTCGGCTTCTCAGCCTTCGCTTCTTTCGTTGGAACTGTGGCCGTAGTGCTCATGCGCAAAGTGCGGTGTTCAGCGGCCGCGGATCGGGATCGATGAAAGGATAGAGCACATGATCAAGGTACAATCCGCCTGCTGCCGCACTCTTCCCCGCGGCATGCCTGTCCTTCGCGGCGATCACCTCCATCATATGTTCGATCGGCTTGTGCCCTTTGCCGATCTTGATGCATGTTCCCACGATCGCGCGCACCATGTTGCGCAAGAACCGATCGGCCTTGATCGAAAAACGATAACCGTTGGGTTGCAGCTGCCAGATCGCTTCACGCACATCGCAGATCGTGGTGCGGTTGTCACTTCCCGTCCGGCAGAAGCTGGCGAAATCCTTCGTCTCCAGCAGCACTTCGCACGCCTTGTTCATCCGATCGATGTCCAATGCAGGCCGCAATTGGTGCGATCGGGCGATCAGGAATGGATCCTTGTTGATGTTGATGCGATACACGTAACCGCGCTCGGTCGCGCTGAAACGCGCATGTGCATCAGCTTCGACCGGAATGATCCGGTACACAGCGATATCCGCCGGAAGCAGGCTGTTCAAGCCGTGCACGAAGCGTTTATCCAGCTCGCGTTCCTCATCGAAATGCGCATAGTAACGCGCCGCGTGCACACCGGTATCCGTTCGCCCGCAACCCACGAGCGCGATCCGATCGCGATGCAGGATGGATCGCATGGCGCGTTCCAGTTCAGATTGCACGCTGGGCGCGGTAAGCTGCGTCTGCCAACCGCGGTAGGCCGTTCCATTGTAGGCGAGTTCGAGGAAATAACGCGGCATCGGGCGCGCAAAGGTATTGTGGGCCGGCAAGGATCCTTATTTGGGCGCCTTGTCCGGCTATCCACTTTAGCCGGCTCGTTGCGGTGGCGGCCTTGCGGCTGCGGTGGCTTCCGCTGGTCGCCTCCTCGCGCGCATGGCCGCAACACCTTCACTTCGCCGGGCTGCCGCTCCTATCCGGGGCGCAGCATCCGATCGCTGATATTTGATCCGTGGTGAAGGAAAATACTGTTCGCATCGGCCTGATCAGCGATACCCATGGCTGGCTCGATCCTCGGGTGAAGGAACATTTCGCGCAATGTGACGAGATCTGGCATGCAGGCGACATCGGTTCGCTTGCGGTGAGCGAAGAGCTTGCTTCCTGGAAACCACTTCGTGCGGTGTGGGGAAATATCGATGGCACGGAGATCCGCAAAAGTTTTCCGGAACACCAGCGCTTCGCGATCGGCGGCATTCGCGTTTGGATCACGCACATCGGCGGGAAGCCGCCGCGGTACAACAGGGAAGTGATCGGTGAACTTCGCTCCCATCCACCCGATCTGTTCATCTGCGGACATTCGCACATCCTGAGCGTTCAGTACGACGAAAAATTGAAACTGATGTACATGAATCCGGGCGCGGCCGGAAGACATGGCTGGCACCAGATGCGCACGTTGCTTCGCTTTTCGATCGATGCGGGGAAGTTGAAGGATCTGGAAGTGATCGAACTGGGCCGGCGCGGCGCGTTGTGACGATTACCTTGGCGCCCCGAAATGGCAGCCTTCTCCAAAGTGGTGCTCGTTACAGGCGGTAGCAGCGGTCTGGGACGTGCGATGTGCTCGCGCCTCACCGCCACCGGCCACACGGTCTATGGTACCAGCCGGCAG
>JAEYYE010000325.1 GCA_023430945.1 Bacteroidota bacterium | reverse complement strand
GGTCAGGGTCAGGGTCAGGGTGGAGAGGACATTCAGGCTTTGCGGCGATCGATGGCGCCGTATTTTTCTGGATGAGGGATCATGTCACCTAACATTCGGCCTACTTCTTTGGAAAGTTCCATGATCTCCTGTACATCTTGGTCAGAAACATAGTTTGAAGAGATCGCGTGATCTAACCAAACTTGTGTTTCTGAGTTCTCACCATCTGCATCCGTCAATTTTGAAACGAAATGCAGCGGATACCGCTTTTTAGCATAGGCTTCGGCGAATTGGGCAGTTACGGATCTTGAAGATCTACGGATCTGATCGGTCAGTGAATATTTTTCTTCAGGGGGAAATCGTTTGGAAAGACGGAATACCAATAAGGCCATCTGAAATGCCTTCTTATAGACCATCATCTCCTGAAATCCTGCCATGACCAAAATTAACTGGAGTTTATTCTCAGCCTTGACCCTCGCAGATCCGAGCCAAGGGCTGGAACTTTCCTGATCAGGCCCTGGCCCTGTGCCTGCCCCTGGTCCTGCGCCTAACCGTTCATGGAAACGAGGAATTCCTCGTTGCTCTTTGTTCCTTCCATGTGCTTCTTCACGAATTCCATCGCTTCCACGGAATTCATGTCCGCGAGGTGTTTGCGAAGGATCCAGGTGCGTTGCAACACTTCCTTGCCATGCAAAAGATCATCGCGGCGCGTACCGCTCGCCTGTATGTCTATCGCAGGGAAGATGCGGCGGTTGCTGATCTTGCGATCGAGCTGTAGTTCCATGTTGCCGGTGCCCTTGAATTCCTCGAAGATCACCTCGTCCATCTTGCTGCCGGTCTCGATCAGCGCAGTGGCGAGAATGGTGAGGCTTCCGCCGTTCTCGATCTTGCGGGCCGCGCCGAAGAAGCGCTTTGGTTTGTGCAACGCGTTCGCATCCACGCCGCCGGAAAGGATCTTTCCGCTCGCGGGCTGAACGGTATTGTAGGCGCGTGCAAGGCGCGTGATCGAATCGAGCAGGATCACCACATCGTGGCCGCATTCCACCATGGCCTTTGCCTTCTCAAGCACGATGTTCGCCACCTGTACGTGCCGTGAAGCGGGTTCATCGAACGTACTTGCGACCACTTCGGCGTTCACGTTGCGCGCCATGTCGGTCACTTCCTCGGGGCGTTCATCGATCAGCAGCACGATCAGGTAGGCTTCCGGATGGTTCGCTGCGATCGCGTTCGCAACATCCTGGAGCAATACGGTCTTACCTGTTTTCGGTTGGGCCACGATCAAGCCGCGCTGGCCTTTGCCGATCGGTGCGAACAGATCGAGCACGCGCATGCTGATGTTCGTTCCCTTTCCGGCGAGGTTGAATTTCTCATCCGGGAAGAGCGGTGTAAGGAATTTGAAAGGCACCCGATCGCGCACCCATTCCGGATCGCGCCCGTTGATGCTTTCGATCTTCACCAGCGGGAAGAACTTGTCGCCTTCACGTGGCGGACGAACAAAGCCGTGCACCGTATCGCCGAGCTTCAATCCGAATTGCTTGATCTGCTGCTGGCTCACGTACACATCATCCGGCGATGCGAGATAATTGTAATCGCTGCTGCGCAGGAATCCGTAACCATCGGGCATCAGTTCGAGCACACCTTCGGTCTCAACGAACGCATCGAAATTGATCTGTTCGCGCTGTGGCGGCCGTTGATCCTGCCTTTGCTGATCCTGCCTTTGCTGATCCTGCCGGTTCTGCTGATCGCGCCGTTGGTCGTTGCGCTGATCGCGATCGTTGCGCTGATCCCGATCCTGCTGCGGCCGATCCAATTGTTGCGATGGGCGGTCGTTGCGATCGCGATCCTGTGAGCCGCGTTGGATCTGGTCGCGGCGATCATGGCGCTGCTGGTCGCGATCGTTCCGCTGGTTATGGGGGTCGGTGCGCTCGCCACGTTCCCGATCGCGGCGGTCATCGCGCCGGTTCTCATGGATCCGATCACGCCGCTGGTTCCGGTCGTCCGCCTCAGAGCGCGCCGGCACCGGTGCCGGGGCACCATCAGCGGCTGCGCCCGATCCTTCCTCCTGGGCCGTCTTTTCGCCTTTCACTTCTTCCTCCTTCTCTTCTTCTTCATCGTCATCATCATCGTCGTCATCGTCCTCATCTTCATGGTCATCGCCGTTGGCGGAACCGTTCTCCGGCATCACTTCGGGTTCCGGATCGGTGATGATCGGCACTTCATCCTCCGTGGCGAAGGCGGCCATGGCCTTGTCATCGGCGACGAACGAAGGCCCGCCCTGCACTCGTTCGGGGCGCAGGCTTTGTTCCTCGAGGATCTTCGCGATGAGGTCGTTCTTGCGCAGCGTATCGGCTTTCTTCAGGTTAAGCCGCTTGGCGATCTCCTTCAATTCGGAGAGCTTCATGCTGCTCAATGCGCTCTGTTCATACATGGAAAAAGTGGGAGTTCTTGGGAGATGTGCCGCCGCTCTTGCGGTACGGCCTATTGATCGGCGTATTATCCAGGATCGGGAAGAATGTTCAACTGGCGCGGAAGAGATGGCCTGCCGTATGGCAGACACACCGGCCAATGGGATCGCTCTGCAATGTTACGGCCATTGGATCAACATCGGAACCTCCCGTTGCGTTTTTTTTCACGATCCCGTTCAGGCGGATGCATCGGCCAGGGTGGATCGATGGCCTAATTTCGCCGCTTTCATTCCCATGATCCAACGCAAGCAAACACTTTTCCTGCTGCTGGCCGCTCTGCTGGTGCTTTCCACCTGGCTGTTCCCGATCGCCACTTACCAGACCCCAGGTGAGGTTTATGAACTGATGACCTTCGGGCTTTACACGGCCGATGGAGTGAAGGTGCCCGATGCGGATGTTGCCGTTCCATTCCAGATCGTGCTTTCAGTGATCGGTGCGGCGCTCATCTTCTCGATCTTCATGTACAGCAACAGGAAACGGCAGATGCGGTTCGTCCGCGGCATGTACATTCTCATGCTCGCGGTGATCGCGTTCATGTTCATTACCGACAATTCCGTGCAGGCATACCTCGGTACGGACAGCCAGGTGGTACACCACTATGGTCTTTCATTCGTGATGCCGGTGATCGCATTGATCCTCACCTTCCTTGCCGATCGCGGCATCAAGGCCGATGAGAAACTCGTGCGCAGCATGGATCGGCTGCGCTGATCATTGCACTTCGATCTTCCTGGTAAGGGAGGCTTCACCAGATCGCAGTACCAGCAGGTAGGTTCCGCGTGCGATCCCTTTCAGGTTGAATTCATGCGGGCCACTGCCGTGCAGATCGGCGCCTTTCAACCTTTCGCCTTTCAGATCGAAGAACTGCGCGATCACTTTCCTGTTCGCACACTCACCGCCCAGTTCGATCACGATCTTTTCATGGGCAGGGTTCGGCGTTACATCGATCGTGCATGGAAATCCGGTCGCATGCTCATGCACGCCCACGAATTCACCTATCCTGCGGCTGTCCATTCCGGCGTTGATCGGTTCGGCCAAAGTGGCCGCGGCAGCAAGTACGGCTTTCGTGCAATTCACGAAGAATTCCTGATGGATCGTACTTACATCATCCGAAGAGAGATGATAGTTCGGGTTGCGGTAATTGCTGCCGTCGGTCAACATCAACGCCTGCATGCCCGCATCCCAGAATGGTGCATGATCGCTGCGGCGCAGATCGGGCGCGATCTGCCCGTTGCCGGGAACTGAAAGCACCACGCGCTTCAGTTGCGGAACATATTGTTCACTCGCCGTTGCGAAAATGTCTTTGAGCGCATCGGAAGCCGTGTTGCCTACGATGGTGAGGAAATCGCCGCGGTTCCCGTTCGCTGCGAGTTCTGCGGCCACCGTGGGAAAAAGCTGATCGAATCCGGGAGGCATCGTCTGGCTGTTGGGCTGATCGCTGTAGTAACCGATCATTTCCATGTTTAGCACGCCGTGGATCTCTTCCCATGCATTGATCCCGTTCTGCACGTATTGCTGCGCACCAACAATTCCTTCTTCCTCAAAGGCGAAACCGATGAAGCGAAGACTGTTCCTGAAATAGTACTGTGAAAGAACCCGCGCGATCTCCAGCGTTGCGGCCACGGCAGTTCCATTGTCGTCGGCGCCCGGCGTTCCTTCAACCGCGTCGTAATGGCCATCCACAATGAAGGTCTTCGCCGGATCGATCGTACCTGGTTTTCTTCCGAGGATATTGTCGGCCTGTATGCCGGAATAAGTTGCCGTGTGGATCGATGTCTGCAAACCGATCTGCTGAAAGATCTGGTGGATCGAATCGCGCACGAGTTGAAGGCCGGCCGGATCTGCACTATGATGGCGTGGGATCGCGATCTGTTCCAGTGTCGTCATCAACCGATCGGGATCTACCTGATCGGCCATTTCCTGGATATTTGGAACTTCGTCATCGTACGCGATCAGCTCGATCGTAGCGTTCTGGATGTTCTCGATCGGACCATAATTCCAGGTGATCGATCTTCCATTTCCGATCGGAACGTTCTCGCCCACATCGCCGGAAAGATCCAACGGACCTTCAATGAACGTGATCCCGCCATCGAGGGAAGCGCGCAGATCAACGGTGAGGACCGATCCTTCGGGCTGATCCAGATCGAAATGGATCAGGGCTGTTCCCGCACCTTCATCAAGATCGATGTTCGTGATCGATACGGAAGGCGCTATTTGGGCCATGGTTGAAATAGGGAAAAATAGGATCGGGAGAAGGAGAGAAGCGGATCGAAACATCATTTCACAGCGGACTTGAATTTTTCGATCGCATTCCGCGTGAAGTCGGAAAGCACCAATCTTCCGCTGATCGCAGCGCGTTCTTTCAGGAGATGTTCCCAATCCTCCGTGCCGCGCCACATGATCTTCTTCAGTTCGGCCATCGCTTCGGGGCTGTAGGTCGAAAGTTCCATCGCTTGCGCATCGATCCGCTGATCGAGCGCTTCGATCGTGGGGAATACTTCAGCATACATGCCGTTGCGTTCGCACCATTGCGCACTGCGCCGCGTGGCAGGCGTGGCCGAGAGAAGGCCGAAGTTCGCAGATCCCACTTTTCGTTCAACCGCCGGTCCCACCACGAAAGGGCCGATCCCAACCGCCAGTTCGCTCAGTCGCGCGGAAGCGCTTTCATGCGCATAAGCGATATCAACGGCGCAGGCGAGGCCTACACCACCGCCTACGGCATGGCTGTGGATCCTTCCGATCACGAAGACCGGAACCCTTCGGATCGCATTGATGATATCGGCGAAGCCGCTGAAGAACCGCAGGCCCTTCTCTTCGGAATCGATCGCGATCAATTCATCGAAGCTCGCACCCGCACAGAAGGCCTTTTCACCTTCGCTCCGCAATACGATCG
>JAEYYE010000075.1 GCA_023430945.1 Bacteroidota bacterium | reverse complement strand
GAATTGGTGCGTCGCGCCACCGCATAGATGTTGAAGCCGTCATCGCCGAAGCGATCGGCCGCGAGCTTGTACACCAGGATCGTTCCCAGCATCACCAACGCTTCGGCGAAGTAGGTGAAGATGTGGTTGCGCCATCTGGCGGCCCCGGATCGCAGCATCGATCGCATCGCGCCGCAAAGTATGCCATTGCCCCGCCACCACAAGAAGCCTTCCTGCGTGACTTTTCCTGTGCGCAGTGTGCCTTCCACCGGCTTCATGAGCCGTTCATCCTGATCTTCGGGAACCTTCGATCCATTCCGCTAATTTCCCGGCCGAAAGAGAAACTGCCGATGGAATTCTTCACGTGGTACTGGTGGGCGGCGCTGGCGATCATCCTGTTCATCGCGGAGATCTTCGCACCTGGATTCTTCCTTTTCTGTCTGGGCGTGGGTTGCGTGGGCGCAAGCATCAGTGCGGCGCTCGATCTCGATCCAGCGATCCAACTCGCGGCCTTCTCCATCTTCTCGCTTCTCACCTTCTTCCTACTCCGCCCGATCATGCGCAAGCGCATGCTCCAGAGCCCCGATGTGCGCACCAATAAGGATGCTTTGATCGGTCAGCGTGGCCGGGTGACGCAGGATTTCGAACCTGGATTGCGCCTGGGCCGTGTGGCCGCTGCCGGGGATGATTGGCGGGCGGAATCCATCTCGGATCGCGCACTGCGTGTAGGCGATCTGGTGGAGATCGTTCGCGTGGAAAGCAATACACTTATCGTAAGACCGATCGAAAACAACTAAGACCATGGAAGCCGGAACCATTATTCTACTGCTGATCGCCCTGTTCGTGCTGTTCATCATTGCGAAAGGGATCCGTATCGTACAACAAAGTGAAGCGATGGTGGTGGAACGGCTCGGAAAATACCATTCCACGCTCACTGCGGGCATCAACATCATCATACCGATCATCGATCGGCCGCGCGAGATCGTGTTCCGCTTCACCCGCGACCTTCCCGATGGCAACAAATACGTGCAGTTCGTAAAAAAGGCACGCATCGACCTGCGCGAAACGGTGTACGATTTCCCGCGCCAGAACGTGATCACGCGCGATAACGTGATGACGGAGATCAACGCGCTGCTCTACTTCCAGATCATGGATCCGGTGAAGGCCATGTACGAGATCGAGAACCTGCCCATGGCGATCGAAAAGCTCACGCAGACCACTTTGCGCAACGTGATCGGCGAACTCGATCTGGATGAAACGCTCACAAGTCGCGATACGATCAACGCGAAGCTGCGCGCGATCCTGGATGATGCGAGCAACAAATGGGGCGTGAAGGTGAATCGCGTGGAATTGCAGGACATCAATCCACCCCGCGACATCCGCGAAGCGATGGAAAAGCAGATGCGTGCAGAACGTGACAAGCGCGCACAGATCATCGATGCTGAAGGAAGCAAACGTGCTGCGATCCTTACCGCTGAAGGCGTTCGTGATGCTGCCGTGAGCCAGGCCGAAGGTGAAAAGAACGCACAGATCCTGCGTGCAGAAGGTGAAGCACAAGCCCGGATCCGCATCGCACAGGGTGAAGCGGAAGCGATCCGCCTGGTGACCGCTGCGATCGAAGGCAGCAAGGCCGATCCGGCGAACTACCTGATCGCGATGAAATACATACAGGCGCTGGAACAGATGGTGACCGAAGGCAAGGACAACCGCACGGTTTTCATGCCGTACGAGGCCACCGGCGTGCTCAGCAGCGTAGGCGGCATCCGCGAAATGCTCGACGCGGCGAAGCGCTGATCGTTCCGGAGCGATCAACCGCTCATCACCTTAATTTTACGGTGATGAATTTCACTACCAAGCTTCTTTCGATGCTGTCGATCGCTTTACTGATCGGATCGGCAGCACCGGCCCAGGATCGATATTCGCGCGTTCGGATCCCGCTCGATCAGGGTGAGAACGTGCTCCATTCCCTTTCCGCACTCGGCATCGCTGTTGATCACGGTGAGCGAAGAAAAGACCTATGGATCGAGACGGATCTGAGCGATCTGGAGATATCGATCGCGCGCAACGCTGGTTTCGAAGTGAAGATCTTGATCGAGGATGTTTCGCAATTCTACCGCGATCGCAACAACGCCGCACCGATCGCTTCACCAAAGGTCGATCGGGAATTCTGCAATGCTCCGATGGATTATCCGCTGCCACAGAATTTCTCACTTGGTTCCATGGGTGGCTTCTTCACCTGGCCTGAAATGCTGGATCAGCTTGATGCGATGCGCACGGCCTATCCCGATCTGATCAGCGAAAAAGCACCGATCGGAAATTCGCATGAAGAAAGGCCGATCCATTTCGTGCGGATCTCCAATTCCCCGGACACCGATCAGGATAAACCTGAAGTGCTTTATGATGCGCTGCATCACGCGCGCGAACCGGCTTCGCTCCATCAATTGATCACGTTCATGTGGTATCTGTTGGAGAATTATGGGACCGATGCGGAAGTGACTTACATAGTCGATAACCTGGAACTCTATTTCGTTCCTTGCGTGAATCCTGATGGATACGTCTTCAATGAATTGAACGAACCCGATGGCGGTGGTATGTGGCGCAAGAACCGTCGCAATAATGGCGATGGAACTTTTGGTGTGGATCTGAACCGTAATTATGGCCTTGGTTGGGGATTTGATAACGACGGCTCATCACCCAACCCGATGTCTGAGATCTATCGCGGACCATCGGCGTTCTCGGAACCGGAAACGCAAGCGATGCGTGACTTCTGCAACGATCACGCATTCCGCATCGCGTTGAATTATCATACGTATGGCGATCTGCTCGTGTATCCGTGGAGCTATCAGCCTTCATTCTATACTCCGGATTCCGCTGTTTTCGTGAACTACAGCGATCTGCTCACCAACGACAACCGGTATCGCTTCGGCACGGCCGATCAAACCGTGAACTATGTAACGAACGGCGATTCAGACGACTGGATGTACGGCGAACAGGATACCAAGCCGAAGATCTTCGCGATGACGCCGGAGGCCGGACGGGAAGGCGAAGGATTCTGGCCACCGATCGCGCAGATCCCCACGATCTGCATGGAGAACATCTGGCAGAATCTCCGTACCGCACACCTCACCGGGAAATTCGCGCTTTCCTTCGATCGCAGCGGGCCGATCATCGGTGATCTGGATGCCCACGCGGCCTTCATGATCCAACGGCTCGGCACCGAACCCGGAACCCTCACCATTTCAATTGAACCCATCGCGAATGTTCTGTCCGCAGGGGATCCGATCGTGATGGATAACATGGCATTGCTGGAAGAGCGCACGGATTCGATCGGGATCTCGCTCGATCCATCACTTACCGAGGGTGATGAATTCAGCTACGCGATCGCGATCGATAACGGTGCATTCATCTACCGCGACACGATCACCAAGATCTTCGGAACGCCAATGATCGCTTTCGCGGACAATGGGAATGATCTATCAAGTTGGCAGAATTTCGGCTGGGATGTCACCATGGAGGACGCTTTTTCCGGTCCGAGCTCGATCACGGATTCGGAGTTCGGGGATTATCCGGACAATGCGAATATCCGCATGACCTTGCTGCAGCCGATCGACCTGACCAATGCGGCCGCTGCCGTCCTCAACTTCCATGGAAAGTGGGACATCGAAGCGCGCTACCATCATGTGCAATTCCTCGCCTCGACCGATGGTTCGAACTGGAACCCGTTGTGTGGCCAGCACACGCGTCCGGGTGCGCCGTTCCAGGGCGAAGGCGATCCCGTGTATGATGGGCAGCAACCGGATTGGATCCGGGAAGAGATCCGGCTCGATGACTATCTCGGCGCCCCTATGCATTTGCGGATCAGGCTCAGTTCCGATCAGGGCGTGAACTACGATGGTTTCTACTGGGACGATCTGATCATCACGACGACGGGCACCGGTCCTTCCGCTATCGTAGAAGATCATGTTCAACTTTTTCACGCCGGACCGAATCCCGCGAACGAGAGCACCTGGATCACCTTTGATCTGCCTTCATCGGCTCAGGATGCACAATTCCAACTGTTCGATCAGGTGGGTGCATTGGTACGTTCGATCGACCTTGCCTCGGATCGCGGAAGTTTCCAGTTGCACACCGCCGATCTGGCGGCCGGGCTTTACTCCTTCAGCATCCGACTAGCGGATCGCAGCATGCCAGCACAGAAATTGATCGTGGTTCATTGATCCGTTACTTTCGGTCCACAAAAACCGATCGAAAATGGAACTTGGCTACATCAACTGGCTCGCGGTGATCGTCGCGACTCTTGCTGCTTTCGCGCTGGGCGCATTGTGGTATAGCGTGCTCTTCAAAGACGCCTGGATCCGCGAGGTGGGCCTTTCCGAGGAAGAGATGAAGAAGGGCACGAACATCGGCCTGATCTTCGGCACCACGCTGTTCCTTACGTTCATCATGGCGCTAGGCCTGGCCATGATCTGGCACACAGAGGATCTTTCCGATGTCACCTGGCTCGTTGGCCTTTACCATGGCCTCGCGATCGGGATCGCTTTCGTGGCCACATCCACCGGCATCAACTACCTCTACCAACGCAAAAGCCTCACGCTTTGGGCGATCGATGCCGGATACCATGTCACGTTCCTGGCCCTGATCGGCGCGATCCTTGGCGCCTGGCATTGATCACGCCTTCACGATCCTGAAGTTGAACATCGGCGTACTCAGCGCGCCCATCAACCGCACCCAGATCGGCAGGATCTGTTCGGTTCCGCGCGCCATGGTGATGTCGCCCAGATCGATGATCTCTTCCTCGCGCCAGCCGAACGAGGTCATCAATTCCTTCACCTGCTTTTTCGCGACTGTATCATTTCCGCAGATGAAAAGGTTCGTCCGCTCGGGCAACATCCCGGGATTCACCATCAGCGGCGCAGCAAGTGTATTGAAGCCTTTTACGATCCGGGATTCGGGAAATTCTCGTTGAAGCGATTCGCCGAGCGAATCCGTGTTGGAGATCGAAAGCGATGGAGGCATTCCCTTGGAGAAATCCAACGGATTGGAGATATCAAGTACCGTTTTTCCATTGATCCCCTTCCCTGCCATCTTCAGTGCTTCAACCGATCCCTGTCCGCTCGTTGCGTTGATCACCAGTTCACCGAATGCCGCGGCCTCTGCATGCGTCACCAGCCTGATCGCGGGGTTCGCCTTCACCCACTCGGGTAACGGTGCGCCGCCCATCATGGTCTTGTCGGTACGTGCAAGGGCTTTCTGTACATCGCGTGTTCCGATCGCGACCTCATGACCGAGCGTTACCAGTTTTTCGGCGATGGTCCTGCCCACGCCACCTGTTCCAAGTATTCCGATCTTCATTTGCCCAATTGTTGAATGTTTCCTTTCCTTTGTTCAGCGGCGGTAAAATTGTGATGCAACTATCCTTTCCACAAGAGCTGTCACAAATGATAGTAATGAACCCGATCGACCGGAAAAGCGTGGCCACAGGCCGATGCGAGCGCAAAAAAATTTCAACATGCTGATCGAAGGCAAGGAATACCGTATCCTGATGAACGGTCACGAATACCATTGTGCGCTGGATGTCACCATGGACTTCATCGGTGGCAAATGGAAGACCGTGGTATTGTGGTATCTGCGCAAGGAAGCGAAGCGTTTCAGCGAGCTCAAGCGGCTGATCCCGGGCATCACCGAAAAGATGCTTTCGCTCCAATTGCGCGATCTGGAAAAGGACGGATTGATCGAGCGGAAGATCTTCGCCGAAGTGCCGCCCCGCGTGGAATACAAGCTCACGAGAGAAGGGAGAACGCTACTCCCCTTGCTGGAAGAGATCGCGAAATGGGGCCGCGATCGCGGGAAGAAATACGGGAAAGTGGAGGAAGTGAAACCGGATCGCACGACGGCGCGATCAATGAAGAAGACGATCGGAGTGAAGTGAATTTGGGCGTTGCCGCGCTTGTTCCCGCTT
>JAEYYE010000403.1 GCA_023430945.1 Bacteroidota bacterium | reverse complement strand
ATGTACAGGTAGCCGTCCGTGATGAGTTCGCGCATATAGCGGAAGAAGAACGTGAGCAGTATGGCGCGGATGTGCGCGCCGTCGTAGTCCGCGTCGGAGAGGATGATGACCTTGTGGTACTTCAGGTTGGTCACGTCAAATTCCTCGTCCACGCCGGTGCCCAGCGCCGTGATGATGGAGCGGTACTCCTCATTTGCCAACACGGCGTCCAGCCGCTTCTTTTCGCAGTTCAGCGGCTTGCCGCGCAGCGGCAGTATCGCCTGAAAGCGCCTGTCCCTGCCCTGCTTGGCGGAGCCGCCTGCGGAGTCGCCCTCCACGATGAAGAGCTCGTTTTCCTCCGGCTTCCTGCCCGTACAGCTGGAAAGTTTGCCCACCAGCGGCGCCCCTTCCAGGCTGTTCTTCTTGCGGGCGAGGTCCTTCGCCTTGCGGGCGGCCTCGCGCACCCGGGCGGAGCGCAGCGCTTTTTCCACCAGTTTCTGGGCGGTTTCGGCGTTCTTCAGGTCGTTCATATAGATGGGCAGCTTGTCCCCCACCAGCGTTTCCACGGCCTGCCGTGCTTCAGTGTTGCCCAGCTTTGTCTTCGTCTGCCCCTCAAACTGCACGTTGTGCATCTTCATTGCCAGCACTGCGGTCAGCCCCTCGCGGAAGTCCTCGCCGGAGAGGGCGACGTCCTTTTCCTTGATGAGGTTGTTGCGGCGGATGTAGTCGTTCATCACCTTTGTCAGCGCCGTGCGGAAGCCCGTCTCATGCATGCCGCCTTCCGTCGTGGGGATGTTGTTCACGTAGGAAAACACGCTTTCCGTGTAGTTATCCGTATACTGCATGGCCACGAGAATTTCCATGTCGTTGATGCGGCCCTCGAGCATGATCACCTGATCGTGCAACGGCGATTTCTCAGCATTTAAATACCGCACGAAATCCGCGATGCCGCCCTCGTAGCGGAACTCCCGGCGCATGGGCTCGGTTTCCCCGCTCTCCAATCGCTCGTC
Source organism: Bacteroidota bacterium (assembly GCA_023430945.1). Taxonomy (GTDB): domain Bacteria; phylum Bacteroidota; class Bacteroidia; order Flavobacteriales_F; family PHOS-HE28; genus PHOS-HE28. Next base: position 1,649 of record JAEYYE010000403.1, on the reverse strand, counting down.
GCAGAACACGATCTTCAGCCCCCGGTTCAGGAAGGCCAGCTCCTTCAGGCGGCGCTCCACCGTCTCGCGGTTGAAGCGCGTCGTCTCAAACACAGCCGGGTCGGGCTTAAAAGTGACGCGGCTGCCCTTTTCAAATGTCTTGCCCAGTTCCTGCAGGCCGCCCTTGGGTTTGCCCGGCTCCACGCGTTTCTTGCTGGGCGAGTAAGCGCTTTCAAACTCCATCAGATAAATGCGCCCATCCATGTGGATTTCCACCTTGACCCACTGGGACAGCGCGTTGACCACCGACGCGCCCACGCCGTGCAGGCCGCCGGAATAGTTGTATGCCCCGCCTTCGAATTTGCCGCCGGCGTGCAGCTGCGTATAAATCACCTGCACGCCCGGCACTTTGAGCTTGGGGTGCAGGTCCACGGGCATACCGCGGCCGTTATCGGTGACGGTGGCGCTGTTGTCTTCGTGCAGCGTCACGGTGATTTCATCGGCATATCCACCCAACGCCTCGTCCACGGCGTTGTCCACGATCTCCCAGAGCATGTGGTGCAGGCCGCGCACGCCCGTGGTGCCAATATACATGCCGGGGCGCATGCGCACGGCATCCAAACCCTCTAGCACCTTGATCGCACTGGCATCGTACCTTTCGGACATGTGTTCCTCCTAAGTTATACTAAAATCCAATATATTGTATCTGACGATACAGCATACCACAATATCACAATATTTCAAATGCTTTTTCCCAGCCAAGGATTCAAAGCGGGCATGCGGCGCGCCGTACGGGCTTCAAGAGGATAGGATATGCAGGTGACGGAATTTCAATAAAGCAAGCCGTCACCTGGCGCGGCGCGCGGCAAGGAAATAGCTGCAAATGAGATAAAAACAACTCGGCTGCGCACCGCATCTAGCAATACGCAGCCGTTTTCAGTTCATCTTGTGATGCGGAACCTCGCACGGTACACCGTAGTTCCGTCTGATTAAGCCTGATGTATCGTGAATTCACACGCGACTTCCACATTGCCGCGGATCATCGCCCACACGGGGCAGAACTTTTCCTCTGAAAGCTCGATGCAGCGCGCCATGTCTTCGTCCGTTGCGTCGGGGGAAACGAGTTCCATGCGCAGCACGATCTTCTCAAAATATGTGGGGTGCTCGTCCCTGCGGAAGCCCTCGGCCTCGATGCGGAACGCCGCGACGGTCTTGCGCATTTTGCGCAGCAGGGAAACAATCGTGCCGCCCGCGCAGGTCATCATGCTGGTCAGGAACAGCTCCAGCGGCATGTACCCCTGTCCGTCGCCCAGCGGCGGGATGTAGTCCGACACGATAGGGTTGTTGTCGCGCAGCGCCGTCTCAAAGCGCAGCTTGTCGTTCGTCAATACGGTCTTTACGATTACCGATTCTGTGGCCATAAATTCTCCTCCTATATCTCCAAGTTTATGATAGCATAAATCCGCTCAACACATGTCCAGCGGCTGCTTGCGGCGCGGCGTGGGGAACGCGGCGGAGAGCTCACTCATATCCTGCTGCGTGAGCTCGATACGCGAAGCGGCGGCTTTTTCCAGCGCGTGCTGCTCGCTGGCGGCCTTCGGTATGGCGATGACGAGCGGATCGTGCAGCGCGAACGCCAGCAACACCTGCACGGGCGTGGCGCTGTGCCG
>JAEYYE010000396.1 GCA_023430945.1 Bacteroidota bacterium | reverse complement strand
GATCGAAGCGTTCCTGATCAGCATGCAGCATGTGCCGTTGTTCAGCATCGGCTTGAATTGTGCGCTGGGCGCAGCGCAGATGCGGCCTTACCTGCAGGCGCTCGCCGATCGTGCAACGTGCCGCATCAGCGTTTACCCCAACGCCGGACTTCCCGATCAGTTCGGTGATTACCGTGAGACAGCAGCGGTCACCGCTCGGCTGGTCGGCGAGTTCATGAAAGATGGTCTGGTGAACGTGATCGGCGGTTGTTGCGGCACCACGCCCGATCATATCGCGGCGCTTGCGATGGAAGCACAGCTTCACGCTCCGCGCCCGATCAAATCGATCGCCGATCCGATCCCCGAGTTCAGCGGACTGGAGCCTCTGCGCATTTTCAAGGGAAGCAACTTCGTGAACATTGGCGAACGCACGAACGTCACCGGCAGTTCGGTCTTCCGCAAGCTGATCAAGGAAGGTAAGTTCGATGAAGCGGTGAGCGTGGCGCGCCAGCAGGTGGAAAGCGGTGCGCAGATGATCGACGTGAACATGGATGAAGGCCTGATCGACGGCGTTCAGGCCATGCGCAAACTGCTCAATTTGATCGCTGCCGAACCCGACATCGCGCGCGTGCCGGTGATGGTGGACAGCAGCAAGTTCAGTGTGATCGAAGCAGGCTTGAAATGTCTTCAAGGCAAAGGCATCGCGAACAGCATCAGCCTCAAGGAAGGCGAGGAGGAATTCCTGCGACAGGCGAAGATCATCCGCAGACTGGGCGCTGCGGTGGTGGTGATGTGTTTCGATGAGGAAGGCCAGGCTGACAACTTCGAGCGGCGCATCGCGATCGCGGAGCGTGTCTTCCACCTGCTCACGCAGAAGGCAGGTTTTGCGCCGCACGACATCATCATCGATCCGAACATCCTTACCGTGGGCACCGGCATGGCCGAGCACGATCGCTATGCGATCGATTACATCCGCGCGGTAAGCTGGATCAAGAAGAACCTCCCGGGCGTGTTGGTTAGCGGTGGCGTGAGCAACGTGAGTTTCAGTTTCCGCGGGAATGAGCCGGTGCGCAAAGCGATCCATGCTGCGTTCCTTTACCACGCGATCAAGGAAGGCCTGGACATGGGCATCGTGAACGCGGGCCAGATCGATCTGTACGACGATGTACCGAAGGAATTGCTGGAACACGTGGAAGATCTGCTGTTCGTGCGCCGTCCCGATGCCACCGAGCGGATGATCACCTTCGCTGAGCAGTTCAAGGGCACATCGACCGCGCAGACTAAAGAGCAGGCCGCCTGGCGTGAAGGCTCGATCGAAGAACGATTGAAGCATGCGCTGATCCACGGCATCACCGATCACATCGAGGCCGATACCGAGGAAGCACGCGCACAACTTCTCGATCCGGTGAAAGTGATCGAAGGGCCGCTGATGGCGGGCATGAGCGTGGTGGGCGATCTGTTCGGCGCAGGCCGCATGTTCCTTCCGCAGGTGGTGAAAAGCGCCCGCGTGATGAAACGCGCGGTCGCGTATCTGGAGCCTTTCCTGTTGGAAAAGAAGAAGAATTCTCCGCTCCCCTTGGGAGAGGGGCAGGGGGTGAGAGAGAATGGCGCCAAGAAAGTCCTTCTCGCCACGGTGAAAGGCGATGTGCACGACATCGGAAAGAACATCGTGGGTGTGATCCTTGCGTGCAACGGCTGGGAAGTGATCGATCTTGGCGTGATGGTACCCGGTGAAAAGATCCTCGATACCGCTGCAGAGAACAAGGTGGATGTGATCGGATTGAGCGGATTGATCACGCCCTCGCTGGATGAAATGGTGCAGGTGGCGCGTGAAATGGAACGCCGCAATTTGAAGACACCATTACTGATCGGCGGCGCCACCACCAGCCGTGTACACACCGCCGTGCGGATCGCGCCGCACTACAGCGGTCCCACCGTGCATGTGCTCGATGCGAGCCGCAGCGTGCCCGTGGTGAGCGATCTGTTCGGAGAGAACAAACAAGCCTTCCACGAAAAGATCCGCGATGAGTACGAGAAGGTTCGCACGCAGTACGAAGGTCACGAGCGCACCAAGGAATATCTCCCGATCGAAGAAGCGCGGGCCAATTCGTTCAGGATCGATTGGGGTAAAGAACCGCCGATCGCACCGCGATCCACCGGCGTCTTCACATTCCGCAACCAGCCTTTGGAGGATCTTGTTCCGTTCATCGACTGGACACCTTTCTTCCAGGCCTGGGAACTGCATGGAAAGTACCCGGCGCTGCTGAAGGATCCCGTGGTCGGGGCCGAAGCATCGAAGCTCTTCGCTGATGCGCAGCATATGTTGCAGAAGGTCGTGAAGGGCCAGTGGTTGAAGGCGAATGGCGTCGCAGGGATCTGGCCGGCGAATTCGATCGGAGATGACATTGAAGTGTATCGCGATGATCGCAGAAGCGAAAAGGTCGGCCGTTTCCATACCATGCGCCAGCAGGTGAAGAAGGCCGGTGGTGTGCCACAGATCGCACTCGCGGACTTCATCGCACCGAAAAGTTCATGCCAGTCCGATCACCTCGGTGGTTTCGCCGTAACAGCGGGGATCGGCCTGGAAGAACATGTTCAACGCCTCGAACGAGCGCATGATGATTATGGCGCGATCATCCTGAAAGCGCTCGCCGATCGATTTGCCGAGGCTTTCGCGGAATTCCTTCACCAGAAAG
>JAEYYE010000358.1 GCA_023430945.1 Bacteroidota bacterium | reverse complement strand
CCCCGGCCTCCACCAGCGTCTTGGGCCCCTTGCGCGGCAGCGTCTTCAGCTGGGTGATGGAGTTCTTGTACGAGCAATGCTCGCTCCACATGGCGCTATAGATGCTAAGCTCGGTGAAGTTCGGCTCGCGCCCGAGGATCTCGCGGATCTTGTCGAACTCTTCGGGGAGTAGGCCGAGTTTCTTGGCGGTATCGAGGGATGCCGTGGCGGTGTCGGGGTTCTTTGCGGTCTTGGTGGGCATGGGAGCGCGAAGGTAGGAAGGGGTCGATCAGAGATCGGAATATCCAATGATCGATAGCGAATGTTCAATTTCCAAGGAGAATGCTTGGATGATGGGATGATGAATGCAGATGCAGATGAACCGCGACGACGCTGACGACGCCACGGGTTCGCGACGTTCGGATGAACGCGTAACGATAGAATTCTACCTTGCGTCGTTAGCGTCGTCGCGGTTCAATTCCTCAGATCGTTTTATGCCGGCCGAATACCGATCGCCCTTCACAGACAACCTTTCATAAGAACATCCGGTCTTAACATCAGATCCACAAGCCGATGAAACCTCTTCTACCCTTTTCGATCATTGCGACTTTCGCCGTGGCCGCTCCAGTGAAGATCCATGCGCAAATGCTGGTCGATCCAGCCGTTTCCGTGGACGCACTTGTTCTGGATATCTTCCAGGGTAGTGGTGTCACGATCACCGGAGCAACGATCAACAATACGGGAGGTTCACCGATGAACAACGCCGTGGGCCATTTCATGTATTCGGGTAATGCGCCGATCCCCGGCGAAGGCGTCATCCTTACCACGGGCGATGCTTCCGCAGCCGCATATCCTCCGCAGGCGTTCGCCAGTGTTTCCAACGGTTTCTACCAGGATCTGGACATGAGCTACCTCGCGCAACAAAGCATCATCGACGCCACCGTATTGGAGTTCAACTTCATTCCCAATGAGGATCAGATGATGTTCGAATATGTGTTCGCGAGCGAGGAATATCCTGAATTCGTTTGCACGAATTTCAATGATGTGTTCGGTTTCTTCCTCAGCGGTCCGGGCATCTCCGGCCAGTATCAGAACAACGCGATCAACGTGGCACTTCTGCCCGATGGTTACATTCCCGTCTCGATCAATACGGTGAATGGTGGAGAAGCTGGTACACCGGGGAACGAGGGGATCTGCGCAATGATGGACCCGAACTGGACCGCCAACAGCCAGTACTTCGTGGACAATACCAACGGCACCGATATCGTGTACGATGGTTTCACCACGATCCTGCAGGTTTCGGCACTGGTAACACCTGGTGAACAGCACCGCCTTAAGATCGCGGTGGCAGATGCCAGCGATGCGGTGTACGATTCAGCGATCTTCCTGCAGGCCGCCAGTTTCCGCAGCGTTCCTTCACTCACAACACAACTCGCGCGCGAACAGCAAGCTGGTAAATTGAACGCGTGGTTCAACGAACAGGGCGGCCTTACGATCGATGCGGGCGAAGAGATGATCGGTGAGATCCGCTTGCGCGATCTGAACGGGCGGCTGCTCGAACAGAAGCGGATCGACGCCAACGGCAGGATCGTGATCTCCGATCTCACGCTTCCGACAGGTGTTTACCTGATCGAAGCTGGATCTGAAGAGAAGGTGCTTCGCGCGAAGCTGGTGAAAGGTTGATACTTCCGATCCGTGACCGATACCACATCGATCTTTCGATCGGACCTTATCTTTGACTCACTTCACGGGCCGATCGCGCTTCGCGCTTACCTTTCCCGCTCGTAAGCCAATTCTGTAAATGAGTTCTTCCGCACCGCGCAGCTTCGCGTTCGATTACAACACCCAGCGTCCGCGCCTGATCATTCCCGAATATGGCCGCCATGTACAACGAATGGTGGAGCATTGCATGCAGGTGGAGGATCGCGAGCAACGTACGCGAACGGCGAAAGCGATCATACAGGTGATCGGCAGGTTGAATCCACAGTTGCGAAACAGCGAGAACGGCGATCACACCCTTTGGGACCATCTGTACATCATGAGCGATTTCAAGCTCGATGTGGATGCCCCGTTCCCACCGCCTACGCAGGAGGAACTCGATTCGAAGCCGCAGCGTGTGGCCTATCCCAAAACGAAGATCCGCTACGGACATTACGGCAAATTGGTGGAGCGCATGATCGATCAGTGCGCGGCCATGGAGGAAGGTGAGAAGCGCGATGCCTATGCACACCTGATCGCCAACCTCATGAAGAAGCAGTTCCTTACCTGGAACCGCGACACCGTACCCGATGGCGTGATCCTGAAGGACCTTGCCGAATTGAGCAAAGGCAAATTGAAGTTGAAGGAGGAAGTTCAGCTCGCGAGCACTTCCGATCTGTTACGCGCGCAGCAGACCGGGCCACGCAACGAGATCGATCCGCGCAAACGCCAGGGCGGACAACCCGGCGGAATGGGCGGGAACAAGAAACGCCACCGCAACAACCGCAAAAAGCGGTTCTGAGCGGATCGGGGTTCACGATAGCTTATCCGCACCGATCGCGCTCAACAATGCGTGGTGCAATAACATTCGCGCATGGCTGCATAAACGCAGCCGCGGCTGCGTTGCTTTGGTGTAACACAACCGAGGCCGATGGCGTTTGATAAGTCACCCGTTACTGAAGCGAAGATCCCCGCTTCGAAGTCCAACCGATCAACCACCGGCGCTCCGGATAAAAAGATGGGAAGTTTCCGCATACAAGGCGGCCGCCGTTTGAAAGGCACGCTGCTCCCCCAGGGCGCCAAGAACGAAGCGCTGCAGATCCTCTGCGCCGTGCTGCTCACCAGCGAGCCGGTGCGTATCAGCAACGTGCCCGACATCGTTGATGTGAACAAGCTGATCGATCTGCTGCGCCACATGGGCGTGCAGGTGGAGAAACTCGGTGAAGGCGATTACCGCTTCACTGCGAAGGAGATCGATATCGAATTCTTCATGAAGCCCGAGTTCAAGGAAATGGGCGGCGGGCTTCGCGGCAGCGTAATGGTGGTGGGTCCGCTGCTGGCGCGTTTCGGCCGCGGTTACATCCCGACCCCCGGTGGTGACAAGATCGGACGGAGAAGGCTCGACACGCACTTCATCGGTTTCCAGAACCTCGGCGCCGAATTCAACTACGATCCAAAGGAAGGTTTCTACCGCGTGGAAGCGAAGAGGCTGAAGGGAACCTACATGCTTCTCGATGAACCGTCCGTTACCGGAACGGCCAACATCGTAATGGCCGCCGTATTGGCCGAAGGCCGCACCACGATCTACAACGCGGCGTGCGAACCATACCTGCAACAGCTTTGCGCGATGCTCAACCGTATGGGTGCCAAGATCGGCGGGATCGGAAGCAACCTGCTCACGATCGATGGTGTGAAGGAACTCGGTGGCACCGATCACCGCATGCTGCCGGATATGATCGAGATCGGAAGTTTCATCGGTCTGGCAGCGATGACGCGCAGCGAGATCCTGATCAAGGATACGGGTTACGATCACCTGGGCTGCATTCCCGAAGTATTCCGGAAATTGGGGATCACTGTGATCCGCCAGGGCGATGACATTCTCGTGCCCGCCCACGATCATTACAAGATCAAAACGTTCATCGATGGAAGCATCATGAACATCAGCGATCACCCTTGGCCCGGCTTCACGCCCGATCTGCTCAGCATTGTGCTCGTAGTTGCGACCCAGGCGCGCGGATCGGTGCTGATCCACCAGAAGATGTTCGAGAGCCGGCTTTTCTTCGTTGACAAATTGATCGACATGGGTGCGCAGATCATTCTTTGCGATCCGCACCGCGCCACCGTGATCGGCCACGATTTCCAGCAGCCGCTGCGCGCCGTTACCATGACAAGTCCGGACATTCGAGCCGGTGTCTCACTGCTGATCGCGGCATTGAGCGCAGATGGCACCAGTACGATCCACAACATCGAGCAGATCGATCGCGGTTACCAGAACATCGATGGGCGCTTGAACGCACTTGGCGCCAAGATCGAGCGGATCGCGTGACGTTGGATCGTTATTTGGGCGTACCGGCTCGAAGACTCGCCGTCGCGCTCTTCGTTCCAACTCCGCACTCCCTCCGGTCGCTTGCGGGGTTTCCACTGCGATCGCTTACGCAACATCCCGTCCGCCATCCACACACGTCTTCGGCACGCGTTTCGCTTCATGCGCATCACCGAACCTCACTACTTTTGTACAATGAATTTCAAGACGATCATGTCGAAGACGCGCATCTTCACCATTGCCTCGATCGTTCTGCTGGCGATCTACGGCTTCAGCGAACGGCTCGATCAGAAGAACGCAGGCGGTGACGTGAAGATCGGTACCGGCATTGGTGACAAGGCCCCGGAACTGGCTTTCATGAACCCGGACAGTACCAAGGTGCTGAAGCTTTCGGAACTGAAGGGAAAATATGTGCTGATCGACTTCTGGGCCAGCTGGTGCGGCCCCTGCCGGAAAGAGAACCCGAACGTGGTCTCGGCCTACGAGAAGTACAACAAGGCGAAATTCAAGGAAGGAAAAGGGTTCGAAGTGTTCAGCGTGAGCCTGGACCGCAATCGCGATGCGTGGCAGAAGGCGATCGCGCAGGATGGCCTGAAGTGGAAATGGCACGTCAGCGATCTGAAGCATTGGAGCTCCGACGCGGGCCGCCTCTACGGCGTGAATTCGATCCCGATGAGCTTCCTCATCGATCCCAATGGCGTGATCATCGCCAAGAACCTGCGCGGGATCGGGCTTCACCAGGAGCTGGACAAATACGTGAAAAGCCTGTGATCCTTTCCGATCGGAAGTGAAGAAGGCCGCCCGTGGCGGCTTTTCTTTTTGGTACCGATCGAATTTTCAACAAGGTGAACAACTTGTGTTGCCGGCGGTTAAACTTGCCGTACGGAAGCAGCATGCACCAGTTGATCGCAAACACCACCCGTTCGATCAACCTGCGGTTGATCATCGCACTTTTGCTCGGTCTTTTCCTCGTGCTGGGCGTGCACGCCAGTTGTCATCAGGAGGTCCCTGCCGATCGGAATGCCGCTGATCTCGATGCATGGCCAGTGCGCATCTCCAGCAAGAAATAACGCTTTCCCCTCCCTTTTTCGATCGCCGATCGGCAACTTCATCACTGCCAACCTGACCGCCTGCACGCATTGGCACCGAAGTTGACCTTCCGGCAGCGCCGGAAACGCGGCACCGGCCGAACATCAACCAACATGTGGAATCCGTTCCGCCGCAGTGGCAAGGAGAAGAAGATCATGGAAAAAGAGAACGTGAAGCACGAACAGGAGCTGGAGAACCCCCAACAAACCTCAACGCAGCAAGCTGGAACTGCTGACATGGCTGACAGCCCGGCAGGATCCGTGGAGCAGGGGACCAACACCGAAGCCGAACTGGACATACTGCGCACCGAGCATCAGGCCCTGCACGACAAACATCTACGGCTGTTCGCGGAATTCGACAACTTCAGGAAACGCACAGCACGCGAACGTCTGGAGCTGATCCAATTCGCCGGTGAGAACAGCCTGAAGGCCGTTCTGCCTGTGCTCGATGATCTATCACGCGCGATCGCGAACAACGAAACCGCCACCGACATCGATGCGGTGAAGGAAGGTTTCAAACTGATCCACCAGAAACTTTACCATATCCTTGCGGGCCAGGGCCTCAAACAGATCGATGTGAAGAAGGGCGATCCGTTCGATACGGACAAGCACGAAGCGATCACCAGGGCACCGATCGAAGATGAGAAGTTGAAAGGCGCTGTGATCGATGTGATCGAAAGCGGCTACATGCTGCACGAGAAAGTGATCCGTTACGCGAAAGTGGTGGTTGGGGAATGAACAGCACGATGGCCAAAAGCGATCCATACGAAGTACTCGGGGTGGCCCGTAACGCAAGCGCCGACGAGATCAAGAAGGCGTATCGAAAGCTCGCGATCAAGTATCATCCGGACAAGAATCCGGGTGATCCGACCGCGGAGGAAAAATTCAAGGAAGCCGCTTCAGCCTACGAGATCCTGAGCGATCCCGAGAAGAAGGCGCGCTACGATCGCTTCGGGCACGCAATGCCCGGTGGCGGCGGTTTCCAGGGTGGCGGCATGAACATGGAGGACATCTTCTCCCAGTTCGGCGACATCTTCGGCGATGCCTTCGGCGGGGGGGCTTTCGGCGGTTTCAGTGGTGGGCGTCGCGGCGGCCGCACCGTGAAGGGAAGCAACCTGCGCGTAAGGCTGAAACTTTCGCTGGAGGAGATCGCCAACGGTACCGAAAAGAAGATCAAGGTAACCAAGCTGGTTCGCGGCAAAGGCAGTGAATACGGTACCTGCAATACCTGCGGTGGCAGCGGCCAGGTGCGCCGTGTACAAAGCACTTTCCTCGGCCAGATGCAGACGGTGACCACCTGCCCAACATGCAACGGCGTAGGCCAGCAGGTAACCAAGCGTGCGCCGGGCAGCGATGAACACGGGCTGGTACGCGAAGAGGCCGTGGTACCGATC